>JAPWUW010000405.1 GCA_028275325.1 Anaerolineae bacterium
GGCAAGCTCGAACCGATCAATCGCCTCCTCAAAAACCTTGTTAGCCGCCTCGCCACCTGTCCACCAGGCGAAGGAAATGGTGCGTTTTTCCTTTGGAGCGGGGGTCACCTCCTTTTCCACAACCACCGTCTCCTTCACCACCTGCGGAGTTGCTGCCTGGCAGGCCCCAACCAGCACGGCCCCGACGCCCAAAAGACCTACCTTCAGGCACCCTCTGCGCGTCCACATGGTTCCCATCTCCCACCTCCTACAAGTGCAAGCAAGCGCCCGCCGGCTTCTCCCTTACGGCACGCGGGTTTGCCCGGCAAAGGCTGCCCACCTCCTGCATCAATTATAGGAGGCCATCGGGGCCGTCATCAATGGTTCCGCGCTCCTATTGCCAATAACCTACCATGGCGGATAAGATTGAGCCGCATACGCTGGTATGAAAAGCGAATTCTTTGCCGAGGAGCAAATATGCCACTGAAAGGGGAACCCACCGCAGCCGCCTGGCTGAACAGCCTGAGCTTGGAGGAGCGGGAGGTTGCGCGGCTGCTGTGGCGAGAGCCGATGACTCGGCAAGAACTTGCCCGGAGGCTGAGCCTCAGCTTGAGCGCTGTGAGCCGGCTGTTGAGCCGCCTCTTTGCGGCACGCCTGGTCACGGAAGAGAGACAGCCGTGCCAAGCGCGCGGTCGGCCACCCGCGCTGCTCCGCCTCAACCACGACTCCGCCTATGGCTTGGGCATCGACATAGGCGCCCTGTACAGCCGCTACGCAGTGGCCGACCTCAGTGGCAATATCGTCAGCAAGCACCTGGAGAAGACTCCGCTCTTTCACACTAACAGGGATTTCAGCGACTACCTCTGCAGCCTCGCTGCTCGCGCCCAGGCCAGCGTCTACAGGCACAGGCATAAGCTCGTCGGCATTGTCGCCTCGATATCGGGCGTCGTGGACACAGAACAAGGCCTCTGCCTCTTCTGCCCAAACATTCGTGGACCCCTGGATTTGCCAGTGAGATCAGTTCTGGAGCAGGAGTTCGCGCTGCCTGTGGCTGTCGAGGATCCCGCGCGCATGCAGGCGCTGGCAGAGCACCTGTTCGGCGGCGCCCGGGGCCACGAGGACTTCCTGTACGTGCACATTGGCATTGGCGTCGGCGCTGGCATCATGCTTGGCGGGCGCCTCCTCCGCGGCTCAGTGGGTGTCGCGGGCGAGATTGGCCACATCGTCGTCGGCGAGGGCAATGGCCCCCGCTGCAACTGCGGCAACCGCGGTTGCCTGGAGGCCTACGTCTCTGCCAGGGCCCTGGTGCGCCGAGCCCGTGAAGGGCTGGAACAGGGCATCTACAGCAGCCTGTCCGCCGTCGCCGGCCAAGACTACGCGCGCCTCACCCCTGAAGCCATCGACGCAGCCGCAAGGGCCGGGGACAAGATGGCTTTCCATATCGTTGACGAGGCAGGGCAAAGGTTGGGCAGTGCCCTCGCTACAGCTGTCAACCTACTCGGCACGCCCCTCGTCGTCATCGGCGGTGGCCTCGGCAACCTTTGCGATTCCTTCTACGCCGCAGCCGAACGAGCCATGCGTACGCGCGCCCTCTCCATGCTCTCGCCGCGCGTCACGATTCGGCGCTCGTCTTTGGACACCTACGCCGCCGCTCACGGCAGCGCCATGCACGCGCTCGAGCGCGCCCTCGATTGCGCCCATTGAGCCAGGCTGTGGTTTAGCACTCTCGCCTCGTGAGTGCTAAACAGGATTTGACAAGCCAGCGCTCGCTGGCTATAATAGGGGCCGGAAAAAGCTCAAAGGCTCTTGGGAGGTGTGCAATGGCACAGTTGGTTCCGCGCCGGGAGAGAGGTGAGCTGGTAAGCTTGCGTGACGCCATCGATCGTCTCTTTGAAGAGGCTTTTGTGCGGCCTTGGAGTGAGTTTTTCCCTTGGAGCGCCCGCTACGGCGAAATGGCTGTTGATGTGCTCGATGAAGGGGACAAGATAGTTGTTGAGGCTTCTATGCCTGGCGTAAAGCCTGAAGATGTTGACGTGCGCATCCAAGGGAACATGCTCACGATCAAGGCCGAGAGCAAGCGGGAAAAGGAAGTGAGCGAGGACAAGTACGTCTACAAGGAGCGGTCTTACGGCATGATGCAGCGCAGCGTTTCACTGCCCGTTGAGGTCGATGCCGATAAGGCGGAGGCGGTGTTGGAGCACGGGGTGCTGCGGCTCAGCTTGCCCAAGGTCGCTGCCGAGAAGGCTCGCCAGATCAAGGTCAAGCCCGCTAAGTGATCCGTTGAGGTGGGGCGGCAAGGCCGCTCCACCTCCCCATATCCACAAAACCAGGGGGAATGAGGAGGTGAACCATGAGAGAGCTTGCGCGCTGGGATCCGTTTGCTGAGTTTGTGAGCCTGCGTCAGGCAATGGATAAGCTGTTTGAGGAGAGCTTTGTGCGGCCGCTCTGGCGCGAAAGCGAGCGCGTGCACAGGCCACCGCTCGACATCTACACCACCGACGAGAACATAGTGATCGTCATGTCCCTTCCTGGCGTCAAGCCCGAGGACGTCGACGTGACGGTGGAAGGGGATACGGTGACGATCCGGGGCGAGTTCAAGCCTTCCGCCGATAAGGTGGAGTACGCTGTCCAGGAGCGGCCAGTTGGGCCCTTCCGCCGGGTGGTCAACCTGAACGTTCCAGTAGATGCCAGCAAGGCGGAAGCCTCTTTCAAGGATGGCGTGCTCACCCTCACGCTGCCCAAGGC
>JAPWUW010000406.1 GCA_028275325.1 Anaerolineae bacterium
CACACAATCGGAAGTGGGGCGTCCCGGCCGAGGCCAACGACCATGCGCGGAAAGTGAGCCGCGGAGGACTCGAACCTCCAACCCACTGATTAAGAGTCAGTTGCTCTGCCTGTTGAGCTAGCGGCCCGACGCGCTGGCAGCGCGCAACTGCCTGCGCTGCACTGCCAACACTAAGTTAGAGTCTACGTTGCACTCCTTATGCTCGGCAAATCTCGCTGCGCAGCACCTTTTCTCCCCGTCCCAACCATCCTCCCCCATCACGCCGCACTTGGCCTCGCAGATCCCGCAGCAGAGGCCGTGCTCGCGAGCCACGCTTTGCGCTGGGCACAGCCGGTGCTATCATCGAGCCGCTTGCCAGGATAGGAGGCCCTTGTGCCCGGAACACTCCAGGTCGGCTTTGCCGAAGTGGATATTACGCCGCCTGTAGGGCTGCCGATGTGCGGCAGCCTCCGCCCGCGCATGAACGTTGGCGTCGATGACCCGCTTATGGCCAAGGCGCTCGTTGCTGAGGCCGATGGCCGCTCCGCAGCAATTGTGGGCGTGGACCTCATTGGCCTGCCGCGCAGCATCGTGGACGAAGCGATCGCCATGGCCGCAGCCCAGGCGGGCCTACCGGCCACAGGCATAGTCGTCTCGTGCAGCCACACCCATAGCGGCCCGTACACAATGGAGGGCCTTTACTCATTTGGCGTGACGGACAAGGGCTACCTTGCCTCCCTCCCGGGAAAGATTGCCGGGGCACTTGTGCAAGCAGCCGCCGCACTGCGCCCAGCTCGCATGAGCATCGGCCGCTCCCTGGTTTTCCACGGCCTCCACAACCGGCGCGTGCTGCGCAAGGATGGCAAGGCCATTAACACCTGGTTCTCTGCCCTCCTGAACGACCTCGACCTGTGCCCCCAGTTCGTGGGCTCCGCCGGCCCTATCGACCCTGAGCTCTGGGTCATTCTCTTTTCCGATAAGAGCAGCGGGGAGCCCTTTGGCGCGCTTGCCAACTTCTCCGTGCATGTGAACACCCACTTCGGCACACGCTACTCTGCCGACTACCCGGGCGTCATCGCGGCGGCAATGCGGCAGGAATTCGGGCAGGCATTTACAACCGTCTTCACCCCTGGCGCCTGCGCCGATGTCAACGCCACCATCCCGGGTTACCTCCTGGAGCGAGACGAACGCACTTGGCTCGTGGGAGCGCACTACTTTGCCGCCCAGGCCGTGGCGGCCGCCAGGCGAGCAAAAGCCGTGGAGGGCCCAGTCACTGTCGGTGCCAAACGGGCCGATATTGCCGTCCCGCGCAGGGATCCAGCCGATCAGGATCCAGCAGCGCTTGAGCTGCTTGGCTGGCCGAACAGGCACGAGGTCTTCGCCCAGGATATGCGCCGCTACCTCGAAAGCTTGCCGGGAGAGTTTCCCGTCCCGCTCAACGCCCTGCGCCTGGGGCCTGTGGCCATCGCTTCCAACCCGGGGGAGCTCTTCGTGGAGCACGGTCTGCGCATCAAGCGCGAATCCCCCTTCCCGCACACGATCGTGGCAGAGCTAGCCAACGACTGCATACTCTACGAGCCCACACGAGAGGCGTTCGCCCAGCAGGGCTATGAACCCACCGCCGGCGCCAATCGCGTCGCGCTGGAGGGCATCGAGCTCCTGGTGAACAAATCCCTGGAGCTGTTGCAGGAACTCTGGCAGGAACAGCCGTGGCCCAAGCCCTGAACCAAAGCTGCCAGTCCACTTCATCTTGCTTTCTGGAGGCAGTTTTATGTCCAAGCGTTACCGCGTCGGGTTGGTCGGTCTGCGTCGTGGCCAGGGGCTGGTCAGCGTGCTCGCCGCCCACCCCCAGGTTGAGATTGCCGCTCTTTGCGATCTGAAGCCGGAGGTCGTTGAGGACCTGGGGCGTGCGTTCAACGTGCCGGAGAGCATGCTCTTCACCGACTTTGCCGAGTTCGTGGAAAAGCCCTTGGATATAGTCGTCATCGCCACGCCGATCGAGTTCCATGCCGAGCAGGCGATTGCCGCCATGGAGAGCGGCAAGCACGTCCTCTGCGAGCAGACGGTTGCCTACACCATCGAGGATTGCGCCCGCGTGGTGGAGGCAGTCAAGCGCACGGGCAAGGCCTACATGATGGCCGAGAACTACTGCTACTTCCATTACGTCAGGCAATGGCGGGAGCTCGTGCGTGCGGGCAGGCTGGGGCAGATCTTCTACGCCGAGGCGGAGTACGTCCACGAGATCACGCATCTGCTCATCGACCCTGCCACGGGAGAGAGGCTCTGGCGCTACACCCGCGCCCCCATCTGGTACTGCGCCCACTGCCTTGGCCCGCTTCTCACTCTCATGGAGGACCGCGTTGTCAGGGCCACGGGCGCGCACAGCGACCACCACATGTACCCGGGCGAGAGCATCGCCTTCCTGGATATGGAGGTGGGGCTCTTCCAGACACAGAAGGGGGCGGTGATCAAGATACTGCGCAGCCAGGTGGCGCCGCGCTACCCGCACATGGTCTACTACAGCCTCTACGGAACCAAGGGCTACGTGGAGAACGGTCGCGGCGATGTGGCCGAGAACGATGGCTTCCTCTGGCTTGCCGACGAGATGAGCAAAGAGCAGGGGGCGCGGCCGGTGCGCTGGACGATCAACGACCCAGCAGCGCCACCGGAGGCCCGTGCTGGCGGGCACGGCACCTCTGAGTACTATATGGTGCGGGATTTCATCCAGGCGCTGGACGAGGGC
>JAPWUW010000407.1 GCA_028275325.1 Anaerolineae bacterium
CGGGCCCTCGCTGCGGCGCTTATCTCGTCGTAGAGTGCAGGCAGGTCAAAAAGCGACGTCGCTAGCTCTCCCAAGATATCCGTCATGCGGCTCACGATCACGCCCCTGAGGTAATCTGCGACCTGAGCTGTCGTGTAAAGCCCTTGGGTCCCGACAAGCTTGTTCACGAACAGCTGCGGGTCGCCCACGCTCATGCTGTAGTTGCCGTAGGCGCGCAGCCGCACAATCCCAAGCTCTTTATCGCGCAGGGGGATCGGCTCCTGAGTGCCCCACTTCATGTCGATGAAATCCCGCAAGCTCACGAAGTAGACCTCTGCGGTGAAGGGCGTGCGCCCTCCAAAGGGCAGGTTGATCAGCCCGGCCAAGAGCGGCAAGTTAGCCGTGGTCAGGGTATGCCTGCCCGGCCCAAACACATCCAGAGCCTTGCCATCGCGAAAGAAAACCGCCGCCTGATTCTGGCGCACGATGAGCTGTGAACCGAGCCGAAAGTCTCCAGAGCCCACTTCCGGAACCCGGTGGACAATCTCGTTCCCGGCTTCGTCAACGAACTCTATAACGTCGAACACGCGTGCCATCGCCTTTCCTCCCGCAATTGCCCTTCTTGCTCGCTATGCTGTTGATTGCCCATGCAAGATCGCCATTCGCTTCGCCCAGCCATTTTCCATTGCGCTCACGGATGCCTTGACCTCTGCCAGCGCAGCCTCCAATGTTGGCAGGTCCTGTGCCGCAGCAGCCTTGCCGATAGCTTGGCTCAGCCGCTCGAGCTCATCAAGGAGCGCAGCATCCTGTTCATAGGCACCATCCAACTGCGCCTCCTTCACTTTTACCGCATCAAAGAGCCCCGCATAGCCATACGGTGCCGTTCTGATTGTGTCCGCAAGGGTTTGCAGAAGCTGCACCGACCGGCCAAGTTCTCCGACAACCTGGAGCCAGCGACGGTCGAATGCCTGCCGCTGCAATTCCTCCAGTGCCCGCACTTCCTGCGCCAAGCGATCGGCAATGGCCTGGCGCAAGAGCCAGTCCGCTTCTCGCGCTAGCTCCTTTGTCTTGTATCCTCCGTATCCGGGTATTTGCCCTGCCAAACGCTCGAACCAGTTGCGGCTCTCCTCCACCCTCTTGCGCGCATCCACCAGATCACCTCCTCAGCCACCCCTAAGAAAGATCTCAGATCCGCAATACGGGCAACGCACCACCCCCTTCCCGGCCAGCTCCAGCTGCCCGCCACAATTAGGGCAACGGTCGCTTGGCATCTCCGCTACCTGCCGACTGTAGAGCATACCGCGATCCCAGTTGACATAGCCCGTGAAAAGTCCCTTGCCGACCAGATCGTAGATGTAGTGGCGCAACTCATCGCGGCCAACGTTCAGCTCCAAGGACATCGATGCAATGTCCACCTGCCCGCGGGTCAGCACCATGTTCAAGAGCTCGCGCTCTTTGCGCACCCTCGCCATTTCCTTTTCCTCGGCTCGCCCCTTAACAAGAAGAAAAAGCCCCACCGCGCCGAGCGGCAGCGTGCCGAATATGAAGGCCGCGCCTATACCCAAGGCAGGCGCGGCTAGATCCTCATACTTGTGGCTTGCAACCCCAGCCCCAACCCAGAGCGCCACCGCCAGCAACAGCCCAAGCCCCGCTCCCAAAAGGATCAGCCCCAAGGTCCTGCCACCAACCATCTCTCCCTCCCCAGCGGTGTTCAGCCTCCTCTCAACGCGCTCCTGAGCCTCCGCCCCCGCCACCGCCGCGACTCATCCCACCACCACCGCCACTCCAACCGCTGGAGCGACCCCCAGAGTTGCTCGGCTGGCTTGTAAGCGTGCGGGAGGCGGAGTTGAGCATGGTAATAAGGCTATCGCTCATGTTCTGGAGCGAGGAGGCAAGCCCATCGCTCATACCCTGCAAGGAGGGCACCCCTTTCCCCGCGCCTGGCGCGGAAACCCGGCCCCCAGTAGGAGCGCCCGCCTCAGAGCCAGGTACCCGGCCCATATGGCCCCACACCACGGGCGGGTATGGGTAATACCAGCGCGGCGCGGGCGCTTGGACTTGCGCAAACTGCGTGATATAGCCGCGTTCCAGCCCAAACGCAATCGCATAGGGGAGGTACCGCTCGAAGATTTCCTTCTTCTCGATCAGGTTTTCGAACCTGTCTATGTCCGCAAGGTAGGTGCGAAAGGCCTTCCACTTTGCGGCCTCCTCCGCTCCTTTCTCCGTCTTGCGCGGCATGAAACCAGCAACCCCGGTGAAAGCTAGCGCTGTAGCTCCCAGGGCAATAGGAACGCAGAACCCAGTAGCCGCGTATTCGGCGAGCTGAGCAGCAACCACCAGCAGGACGAAGCTCAACACGAAGCCCGCTACGCCAACAGCCCGCCAGCGATTGCGCGTCTTTTGCGGGTTGCCAGCAAAGAAGCCCAGTGCCGTCAGCTCCTCGTACATCTTGCCAGCCAGCCGTGGTATGGCCTCGTAGAACCGCTCCTTCAGCGCGGAAAGGCGCACCTCGCGGCTGCCGCCCAGCAGCGCCTGCAGTATCGCCTCTTCAAACGGCCGCAGGGGCACCTGGGCATCCAGCTTGCGGTAGATGAAGTCCTTGCGCTGGCCGAGCCCAAAGGGCCCCTTCTCTTCAACCTCGTGGATCTCCAGCACCCCTCGCCTGCCCAGGTCCACTATAGTGGCAAGTATATCCCGCACATCCACTTTCTCGTCGAGAAGTGCACCCGCCAGCCCTGGCGC
>JAPWUW010000408.1 GCA_028275325.1 Anaerolineae bacterium
ATCCGCGCTGTGGAGCTCGCTCGCGCCTTGGCGCAAGAGCACACGGTGACGCTGGCAGCGCCCAACGAGCCGGATGCGGAGCTTGGCGTGCCTGCGGTGTGCTGCCACGGCCGGGAGCTCGTGAGCCTGGCGGCAGAGCATGAGGCTATCGTTGTCGGCGGGCTGACGCTTGCCCTCGTGCCGGAGCTGGCCTCGCTGCGCAAGCCGCTTGTCGTCGACATCTACGACCCCTTCACCCTGGAGAACCTGCAGCTATTTGCTCGCCAGCCACAGGCAGCAAGGATCGAGGATAGCGAGGGGCTGCTGAACGCGCTGCTTTTCATGCTGCGCCACGGGGATTTCTTCCTCTGCGCAAGCGACAAGCAGCGGGATTTCTGGCTGGGAATGCTGCACGCGGTGGGCCGGCTCAACCCTTACACCTACGATGATGACCCCGCCATGCAGCGGCTGATCGCCGTCGTGCCCTTTGGCATCCCGGCTGAGAGGCCGCAGATGACAGCGCGCGGGCTGCGTGGTCGCTTCCCGGGCATTGCTGAGGGGGATTTTGTGGTCCTCTGGGGTGGTGGCCTGTACGATTGGTTCGACCCGCTCACCGCCATAAGGGCTGTGGCAATTGCGGCGCGTTCCGTGCCCGAGATCCGGCTCTTCTTTATGGGCACCAAGCACCCCAACCCAGCTGTGCACGAAATGTCGATGGTTGCGCGGGCGAGGGGGCTTGCGCGGGAGCTGGGGCTGGAGGGCAAGCACGTGTTTTTCCACGACTGGGTGCCCTACCAGGAGCGGGCGAACTACCTCCTGGATGCGGATGTCGGGCTCAGCCTGCACCAGCACCACATAGAGACGGCCTTTTCCTTCCGCACGCGCGTCTTGGACTACATCTGGGCCGGCTTGCCCATTGTGACGACGGTAGGAGATTCGCTCTCGGAACTCATAAGCCGGGAGCAGCTTGGGCTTGCGGTGCCGCCCGGAGATGCTGAGGCGGTGGCGCAGGCCTTGGTTTCGCTGCGCGGCCCGGAGGTGCGCACCGAGATCAGGGAGAAGGCTGCAGCAGTCGCGCAGGCGCTCAGTTGGGGCCGCTGTGCGGCGCCGCTCGTTCATTTTTGCCGGGAGCCGCGGCTTGCCTCTGATAGGGCCGCTGGTTACGCCTTTGCGCCCCGCGCCGACTGGGCACCGCAGCGCCTGAGCACGGCCAAGGGGCTGGTGGCCAAGAGCTGGGCGAGCCTGCAGAGGGGCGGCCTGAGGCAGCTCATTCGCGATGCGCTCTCCTACTGGCGCTGGTGCCGCGGCCGCTAGCCGCTGCCAGTACTTATCTCCTATTCAGAATGCAGCCGGTGCGGCAGATATATATGGGTAGAAGGGCCTTGCTGTTGGCAGGGGAGGCGTTTGTTGAGTTACCGTTTGCTGGCCGCTTTAGCCATAAGTGCGACCCTCCTCCTTGCTGGGCACTGGGCAGCCGGCGGGCAAGCCAGTGCCCAGGAGGGACCGCGGCTCATCCTGAGTGCTGACCCGGCGACGCTTAGCAACGGCGATGACTTCGCCACAACTGTGCTTGGCGACCCCTGGGATATGGACAAGCGCCGCGATATCGGATGGGAGGAGAACTTCTCGGATATTCGCATCGAGAATGGGATATGGTCGGCCAGGATTGACGTGACGAACCCCGCTGCTGGCTCGAGCGGCTACGTGTTCCCGCTTTTCCAGGGGTTCCGCGATGCGCTTTACGTTGGAAACATCGGTGCCCGCTACCCTATCGACACCTCCCGCTACACGTTGCTTTCCTACAGGCTTTACATGCCGCAAAGAGGAGGAGCGCAAGCCGTATACTGGACACACAGCATATGGTGGCCAGATGGGAGCGATTTCTTCGCCTTTGCCGATGGCGGTGGCCCGGGCTGGCGCATATACATGTTCGACATGACGGCGACCAATGGCGATCCAGGGCATCAGAGAGGATCCTGGCAATCCGGCCCGGTCTACGGGCTGCGCATAGACCCGGATTTCACCTCGAGGGATAAGGAGGTGAAGATCGACTGGGTTCGGCTCTGCGACCCCAGCACCTCGCCTCGATACCTGCTCACCTGGCAGATGGAGGGTTTGGCCTCGCCAAGCGGGCAGGCGGAGCTTTTCATCGACACCGATGCAAGCGGCTACGACGGCAGCGCCATTGCCAGAATCTCACTCGCTGCCGGCCGATACGAGTTCCCCACCTGCGCGCTGGCCGCAGGCGAGTACTACTTTTACCTCAAGTATGAGGGTGCCCTGAGCAATTACGCTGGTCCTCTGGTGATAAACGGCACTCCATTCATCCGCTGGGATCTATCTACTGTCGGCCAGGACTACGCTCGCGAGGAACTTGGCGACCCCTGGGATATGGACGGTCCGCACGATCTTGCCAACTTGCGGCCTGAAATGCTGCGGGATGAGTACTATGCCCTGCGGCAGTTTTACGGCTGGCGGTTCAATGACGGCATATTCAGCGCTGTGGCGGATTCCAGTTACGCGTACCAGCACTACAGTTCCGAGAGACAGTCGGACGTGCAGGTATGGCTGAATGTGAGCCAGGAGCGGCCAATCGACCCGCTGCGGTACCGGTACCTGGTGATCAGGATGATGGTCGAGGACAACGATAATCGCACGCTCTCGCAACGAGTGCAGGATGGATGGGTCGGGCGGATTGTCTGGTGGAACGAGGGCATCGAGAAGGACGGCCAGTGCACGGA
>JAPWUW010000409.1 GCA_028275325.1 Anaerolineae bacterium
TGGGACGACTTCCTGGCCACGTGCCTGCAGATTGCGGACGTCAAGGGCACTGCCGAGGACCTGTACGCCTATTCCTTCTGGGGAGCGGGCATGTTCGGTATGTGCGCATGGTACTTCGTGAATGACACCAGCCCGCTCACGGATGACTGGCGGGATTCGAACATGCTTGACCCGAAGGTGAAGGAAACGCTTCAGTTCCTGGCGGACCTCATACTCAAGCACAAGGTGGCCCCCAATCCGACAGGGTGGGATGAATGGGGCCAATTCCATGCCGGGCACCTTGCAATGAGGACATGCGGGCGCTGGTGCATCGGGGGTTCCTTGCGCGAAGGCTTCACCACATACGACCTCCAATACCAGCCTCACAAATCCGGCCCACTGCGGACCGTGGCAGGCACGGACGGGTGGGGCATGACGACTCTCTGCCAGCATCCGAAGGAAGCATGGGATATCCTCATGCTCCTTTCCGGGCCGGAAGCGTCCATGGACATGGTGAAGCTCGGCGGCAACATTCCCACACTGCGCTCAGTGGCTGAGACGCCAGAGTTCCGCCAGTACGGCCCGCCAAACACGGCCATATTCTACGAGTCATTGGACTATGCCGACATGGTCGTCTCGCCACCCAACTTCAACATCATCGAACCGATCCTGGATCGCCACTATGCGGGGATCTGGAACGGCGAGGTGAGCGTTGACGAGGCGTGCGCCGCAGCCCATGAGGAACTCCAGAGGGAGATGGACAAACTCAAGGAGCAGATGGGCGACAAACCATTCAAGCCAGGCTAGAACGCCTAATGGGAGAGGCCGGGCACGATGTTGCTGGGGCCGGGTGCCTTTCACAGTCGGGGAGCTCGGCCCCAGCTTGCCAATGACCCCTCCGTGGGCAGCGCGCGATTGGCCTCAAGGTGTGGCTTTCTCCAGAATTCCTGTCAGCAGGTGACCTTGTAGCCCAAAGAACACAACGGCAGTGTGGAGAGGATGAGCGAAATAAGCGTTTCAAGCTTGGGTCAGGCGAAGGCGGTGAGTGCACCGCGGCCCCGGTTGTTCCGCAACGTGCGCAACTACGAGATTATCGCCGGCTACCTGTTCATCTTGCCTGCCCTTGTCCTCCTGTTGGTCTTTGTCCTGGGGCCAATCATGGCCTCGATCGTCCTAGGTCTAACGAATTACGACTTGCTCACTCCACCCACCTGGGCGGGCTTTAGCAATTACCTGCGCCTCACCCACGACAAGCGGCTTGGCATAGTCTATTGGAACAGCGTGCGCATCACTTTTGGCGCCACAGCCCTCAACAACCTGCTGGGGCTTATCCTGGCGATGGCGGTCAACCGGAAGATGCCTGGCGTCTTCCGCTACATTTTTCGGACAGCCTTGTTCTTCCCTGTGCTAACCACTACATCATCGCTCGCCATCGTCTGGCGTTTCATCCTCACGGAGGATCGCGGCATACTCAATTACCTCCTTCAGCAGATTGGCCTCTCGCCAGTCCCTTGGCTCAGCAGCGCGAGGTGGGCCCTGCGCTCGGTCATCATGTACGACGTGTGGAAAAGCTGCGGCTACCTCATGGTGCTGTACCTCGCCGGGCTCCAGGGCGTGCCCGAAGTCCTTTACGAGGCTGCTCGTATCGATGGCGCCAACAGGTGGCAGCTCACCAGGTACATCACGCTGCCCTTGATCACCCCTACCGCATTCTTCTGCATTGTGATCTCGCTGATTGGCGCTTTCCAGATCTTCGACAACGCATATGTGCTTACAACGGGCGGCCCGGGCGACGCATCGCGCACCATCGCCATGTACATATACGAAATAGCCTTCAAGCGTTACGAGATGGGTTACGCCTCCACCGTGGCCCTGTCGCTTCTGGTAGTGCTCGTGGTATTGACGCTTGCTCAGTTCTGGGGCGGGCGCCGGTGGGTGCACTATGAATGAGCGTAGGCGAGTGCTGACTTTCGCGCGGAGATTGGGCTGATGGCTATCTCGCTTGCCGGAACCGTTCGCATCGCAAGGCCAAGAGTCCTCAGGAAGCTGAAGGCTGGCTTCAGGAGCCTGCCACTCGAGCTCATAGCCTGGGCATTTCTCGTGGGGATGGCCGTGATAGAGGTGGCACCGATAATGTGGATGTTCTCGACATCCCTGCGCAACCCTGCTCAGTCCTTCGAGCTGCCGCCGGATTTCCTGCCTACTTCCTGGCGCTGGGATAATTACCTTGCCGTGATCAAGTCTCCCAAGATTAACTTCCCGCTGTTTTTTGTGAACAGCCTGAAGATCGCAATCATCGTAACAGCAGCACAGCTATTCACTTGTTCGCTTGCTGGCTTCGCCTTCGCTAGGCTGCGCTTCCCAGGCAGGGATGCACTGTTCTTCCTCTTCCTTGCTTCCATGATGGTGCCATCCCAAGTCACTACAGTGCCCGTTTTCATTCTCATCAGGTCCCTGCGGCTCATGGATACCCACTGGGCGCTGATCTTGCCAGGGGCGACGAGTGCGTTTGGCGTTTTCCTCATGCGTCAGTTCTTCATGACCCTGCCAAACGAGCTCATGGACGCAGCCAAGATCGACGGGGCTGGCTATTTCTCGATCTATTGGCGGATAATGCTGCCCCTGGTTGGCCCAGCGCTCTCAGCGCTCGGGGTTCTCACTTTCCTGGGCAGCTGGAACAATTTCTACGGGCCACTACTCTTCCTGCGCTCGTGGGAGA
>JAPWUW010000410.1 GCA_028275325.1 Anaerolineae bacterium
ATATCATGGTGGGCTTCCCGGGGGAGAACGAAGCCGAGTTTGTCGAGAGCCTGGCCTTCGTCGAGGCAATGCAGTTTGCACGGTTGCACATTTTCCGCTACTCCCCGCGCCCGGGCACGCGCGCTGCGACCATGCCCGATCAGGTGCCGCCCGCCGTGGCGAGCGAACGCGCCCAACGGATGCATACGCTCGGTGCAAAACTGGAGCGCTCTTTCCACCCTCGTTTCATCGGCCGTACGATGGAGGTGCTCTGGGAGACGGCACGGCCGGGGGACGGCACGTGGCTGTGGAGCGGCCTGACCGATAACTATCTGCGCGTGACCACCTCGAGTGTTGAGAACCTGCACAACACCATCACGCCGACGCGCCTCCTCGCCGAGAAGGACAACGGCTTGTACGGAGAAGTGGAGCCACCCCAGCCCGACAGCTCCGCATCGTAGTCGCTCGATCCCGATGTGCCGCCTATTCCATCGTGCGCGCGAAACGCACCTGTCGTTCCGTCACCACCACGAATTGATGCGCCAGCCGATCGGCATAGCCCTCCAGCAAGCGCTGGAGCACCGCAATTTTGTTCGCCGCGCGCTCGTCTGTGAGGCGCAACAGCACGACGCCTTTGTGGGGATAACGTTCGCGGTAAACTTTGGCGCCAAAATCTTTGTCGCTCGTGATCAAAATCCAATCCTCGGCATATGCTTTCGCGATGAGCGCATCGTCCGCAATGCCACGCGCTTCTTCATATACCGAGAAGACGGTGTGTCCTTGCGCGCGCAGCCAGCGCGCCACCGTGGGGCCGATGCACTCGTCCACGAGGAAACGCATGCGCTATGCCGACTCCGGGATCAAGGGCATAAACGAGGTATCGGCCAGAGCCTTTGTGGCGAACAACAGACATGCCTGGATGTCGGCGTGCGTCAAGCCGGGGTATTCTTCCAAGATCTCGGACACGCTCATGCCGTGGGCCAGCAGGTTGAGGATGTATTCCACCGTCAGGCGTGTTCCCTTGATGACAGGTTTGCCCGTCATCACTTTGGGGTCGAGCGTAATGCGCTCGAGCAGCTCCTGTTCGCTCATCATCTTTGCCTCCTCGGCCTCAGCAGCGTTTCGGTGCATGGTTCATGCTACCACAGCTTGGAGGGAAACGAAAGGGCTGCTATGTCTCGCGCGCAGCTGCAATGTTGTGCCTTCCCGATCGAGGAAGTTGAGCCGTTTGACGCATGCACGGCAACACTTGCCCCCAAGCTGAAATACACCCTATGCCACAGGGCGGATTGCGAATGCGCCGTGGTTGTGCTACTATGGCGTCGCCGGTGCCTGCCCGTTTTTTCGAGAAAGGGACACCTTCAATGCAGACAGATCAAGAGACAGAGCAGCCTTGCAATAAGCCCGTCGAGCACATCATGTGGCACGATCAGCACATTGCGACCATCATTCGGCGCGATTACCTGCCGGAAAAGACCACTTTTGTCACCCCCGATAGCTACTATCAGCAAGCCGGGTTCGTCGTCTATCCGCGCGGCGGGGTGGTGCGTCGCCACGTGCACCTGCCCATTCAGCGCCACCTGGTGGGAACATCCGAAGCTTTGATCGTGCGCAAAGGCCGCGTCGAGGCGGAACTGTTCGGCCTGGATAAGACGCCACTGGGCACCTGGATCCTCGAAGAAGGGGACATCATCTTGCTGGTTGCCGGTGGACATGGCTTCCGCTGCCTGGAAGACACCATCTTTCTCGAGATCAAGCAAGGCCCTTATACCGGTCTGGTGGAGAAAGAAACTTTCTAAAATGATCCCTGTCTGTGAGCCTCTCCTGACCGAAGAGGATGCGGCGCTGGTATTGGATTGCGTGCGCAGCGGCTGGATTTCCTCGGCGGGTCGCTACCTGGAGGAGTTTGAGAGCGGTTGGGCCGCGTATTGCGGCATGCGCCACGGCATCGCAGTGAGCAACGGCACAACCGCGTTGGAGATTGCGGCTGCATTGCTCAATCTGCAACGCGGCGACGAGGTGATCATGCCCACCTTCACGATCATCTCGTGCGCCCAGGCGGTGCTGCGCGCCGGTGGGACGCCCGTGTTGGTGGACAGCGACGCGCGCACCTGGCAGATGGACGTGCGGCAGGTTGCCGCCAAGATCACCCCACGCACGCGCGCCATCATGGTGGTGCACATCTATGGGCATCCGGCGGATATGGATCCGCTGCTGGAGCTGGCGGCGCGGCACAACCTGATGATCATCGAGGATGCCGCGGAGGCCCATGGCGCGGAGTATCGCGGGCGCAAGTGCGGTGGATTGGGGGATATCAGCACCTTCAGCTTCTATGCCAACAAGCTGATCACCACCGGCGAGGGCGGTATGGTGCTGACGCAGCGCGATGATCTGGCGGAGCGCGCCCGTGCCCTGCGCAACCTGTGCTTCCAACGCACACGACGCTTTCTGCACGAGGAACTGGGATACAACTTTCGCCTGACAAACATGCAGGCTGCCCTGGGAGTGTCCCAGCTGCGCCGCTTCGAGGAGATCGTGGCGCGCAAGCGTGCCATTGCCTTAGCCTATACGGAGCGGCTCAGGGGGTTGCCTGGCCTGGAGCTACCCGTCGAAGAGCCCTGGGCGCGCAGTGTCTACTGGGTATACGGCATCGTGCTGGATGAGCGCACCGGTATGGACGCGGCCGAATTGGCGCGGCAACTGCACGCACGGGGT
>JAPWUW010000411.1 GCA_028275325.1 Anaerolineae bacterium
GAGCGATTCGCCCATGACCCTAGCTGAGTATGAGGCCATTTACCCGCCAAGAGAGCTGCCGCCTGGGGCTGAAGTGACGCGAGTGGCGCCAAGCCCCACCGGCCGGCCGCATATCGGCACGGCACTGCAAGCTCTCATCGACCGGGCTATCGCCCAGAGGACAGGCGGCATCTTCATCCTGCGCATCGAGGATACGGATCAAAAGCGGCTCGACCCCCTGGCTCTCAAGGAGATCCTCGAGGCTCTGGAATGGCTGGGCCTGCGCCCGGACGAAGGCCCGGGCATTGGCGGCGCCTACGGCCCCTACGTCCAGAGCGAGCGACTGCCCCTTTACCGTGCCGCCGCCGAATGGCTGGTGGAGCATGGCTTTGCTTACTACTGCTTTTGCTCCGCCGAGAGGCTGGAGGCCCTGCGCAAGGAGCAGGTAGCTGCCGGCCAGACGCCAATGTACGACAGGCATTGCCAGAGCCTTGCGCCCAGCCAGGCGCGCCAGCGCAAGGAGGCCGGAGAGCCCTGTGTGGTGCGGCTGCGCGTCCCCCGCGGCAGGGTCATCTCGCTCACGGACCCCCTGCGGGGCGAAATCTCGTTTCAATCCGACCTCATCGACGACCAAGTCCTGCTCAAATCCGATGGGTTCCCGACCTACCATTTGGCAGTCGTCGTGGACGATCACTTCATGCGCGTGACGACGGTCGTGCGCGGGGAAGAGTGGATTTCGTCAACGCCCAAGCACCTTTTGCTCTACGAGTATTTCGGCTGGCAGGCGCCACGGCTCGTGCACACGCCGCTCCTGCGCGATAGCAGCCGGCGCAAGCTCTCCAAGCGCGCTGGAGATACCTCCATCGAGTGGTTCCGCAGCCAGGGGTACCTGCCTGAGGGCCTGCGCAACTTCCTTTCGCGCATCATCTGGGCACACCCGCAGGAAAAGGACATCTACAGCTTCTCCGAATTTGCCTCTCTTTTCCGCATCGAGGATATGTCTCGTGCCGGGCCAGTCGTAGACCGTGACCTGCTCGAGCACATCAACTCCCAGTACCTGCGGGAGCTCTCGCCTGAGGAGTTCTACCAGGAGCTCCTGGGTTACGTGGAGCGGCTGGCCGCACGCGGCGAACCGGTGGCCATCGAGGTGGTCGGCAAGGAGGAGCAGGCGGTCACGGTCCTCTCGGCCGAGGAGCTGCGGCGCTGGCAGGCCGCGCTCGCGCGCGACCCGGCCTACAGCAAGCGCGTGCTCCAGGTTGAGCGCGAGCGGTTCCGCAAGCTGGCCGACGTGCTCCTGCAGTATGGCTTTTTCTTCGCGGAGCTTTTCCAGGTGCCCGAGCCAGCACTCCTTGCCAAGCACCTGGGCTCAGGGGAGCTTGCTGCCCGGCTGCTACAGGAATACGGGCGGCGCTACGACCACGGCGCAACCCAGGAGGAGTGGGAAGCCATGGTGCGGGGGCTCGCCGAAGAGGCGGGCGTGAAGGCGCGCGCGCTTTTCATGACGATCCGCGTCGCACTCACGGGCGCCGAGCGGACCCCGCCCCTCTACGAGATCCAGCAGGTCCTGGGGGAGCAGGAGGTGAGGCGACGGGTGGCCTCGGCCATAGAGGCGCTTCTGGCCGAAACCCTGCCGGAGGAGAACAAGGCATGAGCGAGCCCCAGGTGCCCCACAGACCCCAGCCCGAGCGGGAAGAGCCCAGCCGGCCTAGGGACTTCATCCGCGAGATCATCGATGAGGACCTGCGCACCGGCCGCTTCGACCGGGTGCACACTCGCTTCCCGCCGGAGCCAAACGGGTACCTGCACATCGGGCATGCCAAGGCGATCTGGATCAACTTCACCATCGCGGCGGAGTATGGCGGCCTGTGCAACCTGCGCTTCGACGACACAAACCCCACAAAGGAAAGCGAGGAGTACGTCCGCGCCGCCATAGAGGATATCCGCTGGCTCGGCTTCGACTGGGGGGATAGGCTTTACTTCGCCTCCGACTACTTCGAGAAGCTCTACGAGTTTGCCGAGCAGCTCATCAAGGCCGGCAAGGCTTACGTTTGCGACCTCAGCCCGGAGCAGATACGGGAGTACCGCGGCACGCTCACCGAGCCGGGCCGGGAGAGCCCCTACCGCAACCGCAGCGTGGAGGAGAACCTGGACCTTTTCCGGCGCATGCGCGCCGGGGAGTTCCCAGCCGGCTCGCGCACCCTGCGCGCCAAGATCGACATGTCCAGCCCCAACCTTAACCTGCGCGACCCGGTCATGTACCGCATCATTCACGCGCCGCACCACCGCACCGGCCGCAAATGGTGCATCTACCCGACCTACGACTGGGCGCACGGCCAGTGCGATGCTCTCGAGGGCATCACTCACTCCATCTGCACGCTAGAGTTCGAGGACCACCGGCCGCTCTACGACTGGTTCCTGGATCAGCTCGGCATCCACCACCCGCGGCAGATTGAGTTCGCGCGCGAGAACCTGAGCCACACGGTGATGAGCAAGCGGGTGCTGCGGCGGCTCGTCGAGCAGGGCTACGTCGATGGCTGGGACGACCCGCGCATGCCCACGATCGCCGGGATGCGCCGGCGCGGCTATACGCCCGAGGCGATCCGGCGTTTTTGCTCCCTCACTGGCATCTCGCGCTCCCCGAAGCTCGTGGATATCGGCCTGCTGGAGCACTGCGTGCGTGAGGACCTGAACAAGCGCGCGCCGCGGGCTATGGC
>JAPWUW010000055.1 GCA_028275325.1 Anaerolineae bacterium
CCCCACTCTCAACCCAGATAATCAAGAAGCGACATCGGCAACACTCGTGCAGCAGCTTGCAAGGCGGCGCGGTACATCGTCTCCTGCTGGGTGAAGTGCATCATGGCCTCTGCTATGTCCGTGTCCTCTGTTTTGGACAATAGCTCCTGCAACCCCAGGCTGATTGCGTCCAGTTTGTCCTTGGCAAGCGTCAGCCTTTGCAGTTTCGCGCCCACAGCAGCCCTGGCCTCTAGAGCGCTCGTCAGCGCGCTATCGAGTTGGTCCAGAGCAGCGCGGACTGCTCCCGTGTCATTTGCCTGGAGCGCATCGCGCAGCTGCAGAAGCACATTCAACAGCGATCCCGGTTCCGCCGGGTCGAGCCATGGCTCAGCCCCAGTTATATTTATCGTGAGCGTCACTCCCGGTTCAAGCGCGCGGATCATTGCGCCATCGTCCCCAACATATTGAATGGACGCAATTGCCTGGGGGTTCTGGGTTGGCTGCCCCGCATTATCGAGCCCAACAAACGGGGGTTCATCCGATCGATAGCCAGCGAAAAGGAAGCGCCCCTGCACCGTGGTGTTCACTGCCTGCAGCGCTGAGCCGAGGAGCTGCGCCGCCTCCGCTGCTAGGGCTCCCCTGGCCTGCGCGTCCAGGCTGTCATCTGCTCCTCTGATGCCGACATTTCTCGCCCGCACCACGATGTCACTGAGCTTTTCCAGAGTTGTGTCGGTCGCGCTAAGCCAATCGTCGGCAAGCTCTATGTTGCGCCGGCAGGCCTCCAATGCTCGCAGTTCTGCCCGAAAGGCAAGGGCGCGTTCCACCGCAAACGGGTCGTCTGAAGGCCTGCTAAGCTTCTTCCCTGACGCCAATTGTTCCTGGAACCTGCTCAGGCCCGCCATGCTATTGCGGATATCCCGCAGAGCTGTTTGCATGAGCATATTGTGGGTCACCCGCATGCTCGCCCCCTTACCTGCCGACAAGCCCCGTTCCGTTTATGAGCCGGTCCAGCATCTCGTCTAAGACGGTCATGACCCTTGCTGCTGCCTGGTACGCCCGCTGAAAGCGCAGCAGGTCGGCCGTCTCCTCGTCCAGATCGACGCCCGAAACCTCTGCCTTCCGCCGCTCCAAATGCTGCGCGATTGCCTCCGCGTTTGCCGTCATGGCCAGCGCCTGCCGAGCGGAAAGCCCGAGCCTTGTGATAATGGAGCCGTAAAACGCATCGGCGCTGTAGCCGCCAGTGATTATGGCCTCCCTTTGCAGGCCAGCGACCGCCAGCGCTTGCCTATTATCTCCAGAAGCCACCTCACCTTGGGCTGCCGCCACACGTCTGGGATCCTCGCGCACCCATTGTGAGATGTCGATATCCGATGACCCACGGCCAGCGAAAAAGTTGTCGTACTGGAAGCTCACTGTTCCCGTTGCTCCCGTCTGGCCGAAGGCGATGGCAATGCCGCGCCCAGTCTCGTAAACTTGGCCCAAGGGAATTGCTTGCCACTCGGTCGTAAAGGCCGAGCTCCCAACCGCCCGGATGGCTACAGGGTTGCCGCTCCAATCCAGGAGGCGAAACTGCCACTCCCCGCCGTTGTCTCGCACTTCCAAGGTGTAGGTCCCACCTCCGAGCCCCCGCTCCAGGTCGCGGCTTGTCGCAACGCTCTCAACTGCGCCCGAGGGCAAGGGAGGATGGACTGAGGCAACACGCGCCCCCTCTGAAGCCATTCCACCGGACGGCAGACCATATCCGAGCGCGTGCAGGCCGTTCACGGCCTCGATGAGCCCACTGGCCAATGTGTTGAGCTCCTGGATCATCTCGGGCACAACCAGATCACGAGCAAAAAAGGCCCCGCCCAGCTTGCCGGCGACTAGGGCACCGTTCTCTGGATCCAGCCCCCCCTCAAGGCGGACCCCGTTCACCACTAGGGCTGAATTGGTGTCCTGCCATGCAACTCGGTACCACATTCCATTGCTGGGATCCCTTTGAGCTTCCAGCTGGGAGTAGTATATCCCTATCACCAGCGCGTGCCCGCCTATATCAACTGTAATGGTTCCGTCGAGGTTCTCAAAGTAGTTGACGTTGACGATTTTCGTGAGCTCATCGAGCAAGGCATCGCGGCGGTCCCGCAGGTCGTTTGGCTGGTTACCGAATGCTTGCACCTTGCTTATTTGATCGTTCAGCGAAGCTATTTCAACAGCGATCTCGTTTATCCGCTGTACGGACTGTCGCACCTGCACATCCATGTCCTGCTGTAGTTCCCGCAGGCGGCTAACAGCATCCCTGATGGAAAAGGCGAGGTTGGAAGAAGCTTCCACCACCGCAGTTCGTGCGGCAAGATCCTGCGGCATGGAGGCGAGCTCGTTCCACGCCCGCCAGAAGTTGCCCAGCGCCGCGCTTATCCCTGTCTCGGATGGCTCTTGGAGGATAACCTCCATCTGTCCTAGCGCCTGCTCCAGGACCCGCCACCGCTCCAGATTTGGGAGCTGATCCCGGTATTGCGCGTTCAGGTAGTCGGAGACATAGCGCTGGATACGCACAATCTCTACGCCCGTACCAATTTGGCCGATGGCTTCCTCGCGGTTGAGTGCGGGCACCGTGTAGGGTTCAGTTGCAGCAAAGACCGCTTTCTGCCGCGCATACGCCTCATTGTTCACGTTTGCCACATTATGGCCGGCGATCTCAATCGCCCTCTGGTGGCTGCGCAACGAGCGAAGCGCAATCTCGAGGCTGCCAAATGTGCCCGGCATGCCTTTACCTCCCCCTGGCGCTTGGCGAGTACGCAGCAGGCAATTTGCGCATCTCGTCCCCTCTCACGTTGGATAACAGGCCCAGAGCGCGTCGCGCGCGCAGCTCGCCTGCTCTGACGCTTGCCAGCGCCTGGCGAAGCTGCCTCCTCGCCGCAAGTAGCGTCTCCTTTGATGCAAGCTGCCTCTCATCCAAGCTCTCAACCATCCCCTGCACACATCGAGAGATCTCCTCAGCCTGCCGGCATGTCGCAGCAAGGGCGTGCAAGTCTCGCCTCTCGCTCGCCTCAATGGCCTGCGATGCAAGCCGCTCGACAGCCTGCGCTATCTCGTCGTAGAGCCCGAACCGTTGCCCACTCATCTTGCGTGGAACCCCCGACAGACTACGAGCTAGGCGAGGGTGTCTAGGATGCGCCGAGCGAGCAGGTCCCTGTCAACCTGGTACTGCCCACCAGCGATCTCCCGCTTGAGCTCATCCACCTTGCCTTGCCTCACATCTGGCGCTCGTTCGACCGCGTTTCGCGCCAGCTGTACCGCCTGCGCCTGTGGAGATAAACTTACCTCGTCGTGAGGCTGCTTGTCGCGCGGCTGCACGGAGCGGGCCTTCCTCTCCTCTGGCCCCACAGTCCGCTGAACGGAAGCTTCTCGCAACTGGCTGGCCCCAGTGGTCAGCCCCGCTGGCCTGATCTCATCCATCCCATCGGCCTCCGAAAGAACTACCGTGTCGCTTGCTGGGCGCAAGCCAGTTTAAGTATCGGCACTTTCCGGCAAAACTTTACCGGCTCACCAGCTGATTGGCGAGGGACTGCATCTCGTCTGCGGTTTGCGCAAGCCGTACCGAAAGAGAGTATGCCCGCTCCGCGAGGACAAGGTCCACCATTTCCTCGGCCAGGTCCACCGCGGAGCCCTCCAGCGCACCGGCAACGATGGTTCCTCGGCCTTCGGCGCCGGGCATCCCTAGCTGCGGCGGGCCGGAGGCTTCAGTTTCCACGAAAATGCCGTGAGCCCAGTGGGCTAGGCCCTCCACATTGGCAAACGAAGCAAGTTGTATTCTGCCTACCTCAGTCCAGGCAACGCCACCGCCCGCCTGAGCGAACACTGTGCCGTCGGGGTCGATACGGATCCGCTCGGCCCCGGCTGGGATCGAGAGCGGTGGGTCAAGTGGGTAGCCATCCTGCGTCACAAGCAGACCGTTGGCCGCTCTCTGGATGGAGCCGTTGCGGGTGAACCCTAGTGCTCCTGTCGGCAGCCGGACGACGAGGAGGCCATCCCCTTGTACGGCCAGGTCGAGCTCTCGCTCCGTCCTTTGCACCACTCCCTGCCGCCACAGGCGCCTTACACCCGCAAGTTCCACACCTGCAGAATCCCCAAGCTCGGAGCTGAGCACCTCAGCGAATTCAGGCCTGCTTCTGGCAAACCCTACCGTGTTCACGTTGGCGATGTTATTGGCGATGACGTCCATTGCCCGCTGGTGGACACTCATGGAACTGGTCGCCAAGCGCATGATGCTTATTGGCGCAACTGCTGACATTGTCTCACCTCGCTCTTTGGCCCTGCAGCTTGACCTGCCACGGAGGCAGCGACCTATGCCTGCACAGCTCGACCAAGTGCATCCAGCGTCTGGTTCTGGGCAAGCAGAAGCCTTTGGGCGGCCTCATACGTGCGCAGAGCCGCCATCGCCTTGGCCATTTCGTCCTGCAGGTTCACGTTGGCCCTCTCAAGGTAACCCTGAAGCACCCTGGCTTCTCCGGCTTGTGCCTGCCGGGTGGTCGCGCTGAACATGTTCTCCCCTGCACGCTGCAGATTGCCCTCCGGGATGGCAAGGCGGATGCTGGAGACCCTTTGCCCATTCACATAGATCGCACCCTCAGCTGAGATGGCTATTTGGCCTGGCGGCAGCTGGATTGGCCCTCCGTCGCCGAGGACAAGCAGGCCACTTTTCGTCACCAGCCTGCGCTGTGCATCCAGCCCAAAGGCGCCATCGCGGGTGAGCAACTCTCCTTGCTCGCCTTGGACAACGAAGAACGCGGGACCGTCTATCGCCACATCCAGCTCGCGATCAGTCTCCCAAAGCGGGCCCTGCGAAAGGTCGATCGGCCCCTCCGGCAGCCCCGCGGCCAGCGGAAGCGTGCCTTCACCCGCCTGGTCCGTAGATGTGCCGAGCGAGAGCAACAGCTCCTCGATCTGCCTGAAGGAAACCTTCTCGGCTTTATAGCCAGTAGTATTCACGTTGGCCACGTTGCGAAAAATACGTTCCTGCCACTGGAGTGCGGCTGCCATGGCCGCTGCACCAGTATATACTCCCCTCATCACTCCTGCTTCCTCCTGGCGCGACTGCGCTGAGCAGCTATCATGATCGCACACATGAGGCTTGCCAGCCCCACTACATCGGCGGGCTCCACCGGGTTTGCACCAGTCTCAGGCAGGTATAACGGTGGGCTGCCCTGAGCTGCCTGAGTGCCTGCCTGGCCTTGGGCTGCTGTCGGGCTTGGCTGTGCCTGGCCGACGCCCTCACCAGCGGTTGAGCTCGGCACGCGCACAGCCTCTCGATCTGGGAATACAGCACCCAGGACCACGCATCCGCTTGGGTCTGCTTCCGTGTCCGGTTCCGGTTCTTGGGTGACGAGGACGTAGCGGTAGTCAAGTACGGGGGTTCTCTCCAGCACTGCGGTATAGTGCGCTTCGTCTTCGCTGCCAATGGAGAAGCGCCCCATGCTCACCCACTGGCCCAGGCCAGGCGTTACCAGCCAAACCTCATAAGCCCCCCCTTCAAGCGGCGCCAGGCCCGTGGCGACCAGGTCTATGTAGCCTTCCCCAACGTTGACTTGCACCTCTCCAAAGGCCTTGTCGGAGCCGCAGTTGCACACCTTGGGCAGCCACCAGAGGTGGAGCTTGAGCGTGCTGCCGTTGGCGCTCGCGGCAATAGGCCTCAGGCCACCAGCAACGCACATAGCAGCGACAATGGCCGTTCCAAAAGCCAATTTCATGCGCATCGGTCAGATAGCCCCCTGTTGTTGGTGCCAGCCTGGCAGCGACGCACAAGCAAGCGCACTTCCTCTCTTGCCAAGCCACACTGCCGCGCGACATCCTGCTCGGGCAGGCCACCCTTGATGAGTTGCTCGGCCAGCTTGATGCGTTCCTCCAACACCATAGGTGGTGAATTGGTCTCGGCAGCAGCCTGTGCCCCGGCGGTTGTTTCCTGGCAGACCGCTTGCTTTCCTGCGAGCATTTGCCGCAAGGCTTCCTGCTGTGCGTTCAAGGCTCTGCACAGCTCGTCTGATATGGCTGAGAGCTCGGAGAGTGCAGCAACACCCTGATTGAGCGCACCTAAGTCCGTCGAAGACCCGCGCTCCTGCCCTCGGCAGGAAACCGCCGCCAGCGCCTCCAGCGCCCGAACAAGAGCTCCTACTTGATCCCCAAGAGAGACCGCAAGCTGCAAGCAGCGCTGAGCCTCCTGCACCGTCTGGCGCAGCTCTGAGGTGGCCTCCACGACCATGCTGCCCAGCTGATAAGCGATTGCGGTGCTCTGTGGTGCGGTGCCCTCTGGCCTGGCACAGGCAGTCCCAGAGTAATGCCCTCTCCCAGTCTTTCTCACGTTCCTGGGTGGCTGTCGGCCGTTCTTGGGGTGCGTACTCATGTTGCCTCTCAAGCCTGGCAGAGTGCCTCGGCAAACGAGGCCGGGTTCTCATCGGGGAGCTCAGGGTAGCGCTCAAGGAGCCTCCCGCGCAGGAAGAGCAGTGCCTTGCTGTGCAGCTGGCACACTCTGGATTCTGACAGGCCAAGCACCTCGCCTATCTCTCTCAGGTTCAGGCCCTCGTTATAGTACAGCGCGAGCACCAACTGCTCCCTTTCGGGCAGCTCGCCGATCGCCTCCCGAATCACTCCCACCCATTCGCTGCGCACGGCGGCATCTGCTGGGTCCACCTGTCTTGCATCCGCATACACCTCGTGGTTCGGCGCTGCCTCCTCGTCATCGATAACCGGGACCGCATCTAAGGAAATGAGGCTGGTGCCCAGGTGCCGGTAATGGCGCCAGAGCTCGCTGACATTCACCCCCAGGAATTCTGCCAGCTCCTCATCGCTCGGCACGCGCCCTAGGGCTCGGGAGAGCTGGACTGTGGCATCGCTCAGCCACCGCATGCGTCTTCTTGCCGGGCGTGAGACTGTGTCCATCGCGCGCACGGCATCCAGTATTGCGCCCCTGATGCGCTGAGCAGCATACGTCTCAAAGCGTACGCCTCTATCGGGCTCGAACCGGTCGACTGCCTCGACAAGCGCGACTGTCCCATGGCCCAGTAGGTCGTCAAAGTCAAGGGTCGAGGGCAAAGCCACCGCCAACCTGCCAAGTACGTGCCGGACAAGCCAGGCGTAATGGATAATTAGCTTTTGCCGTGCTGTTTCGTCCCTATGCGCAATGTAGGCGCGCCAAAGCTCTGCCAGCTCAGGCTCGCTCAGCTTGGGGTGCGCGGCTTCAGCCCGCCTGCTTGTCCTGCGATCCACCGGTCGCGCCTGCTGCGCAAGCGCTACCATTGACGCCTCCTCGTACCGCTACTTTCGCGTCGCTAGGCTGCCTGCAGCCTGCATACTACCGACCTGGTGCATGATTGGTCAGTAAACCGGGCGTGAAACCGCCGTAAAGGGGCCGTAAAACACCCTGGCAGCCTCAGGCGTAAAGCGCGGTGGTGCGCTGCTTGGCGAGGGCCTGCAACGGCAGGTGGACAAATTCCTGCGTGGTCGGCGCCGGGACTGGTTGCTCCCCGAGGAGCATCGCCAGCAGCCGGTCAGCTGTGGCTGGCTCCAAATCCTCTGGGACGCGCTGGCCGGTGCAAAAGTAGTACAGCGGCTGAGCGAACTCGACAGCAAAGGAGAATATAGGCCCGTAAAGCGCCGCTTCATCGAGCTTGGTCACGATCAGGCCATCCCAGCCCGCACTGCTGAGGGCTCCTGCGGCGCAGCGCATGCTTTCGACATGAGAGCCGGCATCTACCACGAGCAACCGTTTGCCATTTTGAACGGCGTCAAGGTAAGCGTGCAGCTCCTGAGTTGCCGCACTGTTTCTTGGGCTGCAGCCTGGCATATCGACCAGCACCAACTGGCATGAAGCCAGGCTGGCGATTGCTTCCGTCAGCTCCCCCGGCGAGTAAGCAGCTCTGAATGGCAGGCCCAGTAGCTGGGCATATCGTTGCAGCTGGTCGGCAGCACCCACCCGAAAAGTATCCGCTGTAACCAGGCCAACCAATTCCTGCCGCTGCTGTGAGACCAGCGCGGCCAACTTCGCAACTGTGGTAGTCTTGCCTACTCCAGTAGCCCCGAGAAGGGCCACCACCTGCCTCCCGCCATTGGCGGCAAGCTGCCGGCAGGGCGGTAAGAGCGCGCGTAGATGCGCTGCGGCCTCCCTTAGATCGTGTGCTCCGGCTCGTCTGAGCCTCTCCAGGATCGAACTGTCCACTCCCTGTGCCCGCAAGCGCTCCAGAATTGCGTTCTGCCCGCCTTCTACCTGATCTTGAGCTGCCCGGCCTACTCTGGTGTGTGCGGCTCCATCTGCCGGCATGTCAGAGTGAGCCCCCATTGCCGCCCTGGGCAACGACCGCTCGTCATCGACGGCCGCCAACACCTCTACCCACGGCCGCCGCCAGAGCCGAGCGAGGCCCTTGGGCCGCACTGCGACGGCCTGCATGATGACAGCTTCGGGGCCCAGCTCCTCCCGCGCTTTCTTCACGGCCTCACGCGCATCCCTCGCGGTGAACCTCATGAGCCTCATATGGCACTCACCTCCGCAAGTGGTACGCGAACCAGCGTCTCGGTCTGCACTGATACGTCAGGTGCGAGTTCAGCGTAAGAGAGAATTGGCACACTCGCCAAGGAGCGCTCGGTAAGCCTGCGCAGCGGCGCCCTGATGGCCGCAGAGCAGAGCACAACGGGTTGCCAGCCTTGGGCCGCCAGGCTTTCTGCAGCGTTGCTCATTTCGGTCAGCAGGCGCTGCAGCTTTGCGGCATCGAGGATGATGTGCCTTGTGTTTCCGATTGCCTGGATGCAGCCCGCCAGGTACTCCTCGAGTTGAGGTGCAAGAGCAATAGCATGCAGCACGCCGTCTGCAGAGCGGTAGATGTTACATATCGTTCGCGCGAGCGCACGGCGCACGTGCTCCGCAA
This sequence comes from Anaerolineae bacterium, assembly GCA_028275325.1. Lineage (GTDB taxonomy): Bacteria > Chloroflexota > Anaerolineae > DRVO01 > DRVO01 > JAPWUW01. Next base: position 8,871 of record JAPWUW010000055.1, read on the forward strand.
GGAGTTCTGGATCCCGTGTCTGGCGAGCACCCTCGACGAGTGCCTCTGCGATGCGAATCATGTTGCGGATGGGCACACCCTCGCTGAGAAGCCTTCTCAGCACCTCGTGCACTTCAGCAAGCGATAATGAGCCCGGGATGAGCTCCTCCACCACGGCGGCATCATGCTGCTTGACGCTCTCCAGCAGCTCTTTCACGTCCTGCAGGGTCAGCAGCTCCCCAGCGTGGCGCTTGACCACCTCTCCAAGGTGCGTGGTGAGCACACTCGCTGCGTCGACGACTGTAAAGCCACTCACCTCGGCATGGGGCCTTTCCTCTTCGGTTATCCAAAACGCAGGGAGGCCGAAGGCAGGCTCCGTGGTCTGAATGCCATCTATCGGCTCGTGAATTTCGCCGATCGGCATAGCCAGGTACCGGCCAAGCATGAGTTCCCCTTTGCCCACAGGCTCCCCGTGGACCTTTATGACGTAGCCGTTAGCGGCAAGCCGCAAATTATCTCGGATGCGCACCTTTGGCAGGACAAAGCCCAGTTCGTGAGCCATCTGCCGGCGCAGCAGCGCAATGCGGCCCAGCAGGTCGCCGCCCTGGCTGCCGTCCACGAGGCCAATCAGCCCGTACCCGATCTCCAGCTCGAGCCGGTCGTATTGCAGCCGGGCCTCAGCAGGCGCTTCCCCCTCTGGCTGCTTGGCTCCAGGCCCCGGCTCCTGAGCCTGCTCTTCCTCAACCGCTCCAGGCCCTGCCCGGAAGCTCACCCTGTGCTGCTGCAACATGTACCCCATGGCACCCGCTGCCAAGCCGATCGCCAGGAACGGTACTTTGGGAAGGCCAGGGGCAAGGGCCAAGCTGAGCAGCATAACCGCCACGATCGCTAGCGCCCTTGGGTGCGCAAAGAGTTGCGAGAGGACATCTGCACCCAAGTTCTCCTCAGAAGCGGCCCTGGTCACGATGATGCCTGTGGCGGTGCTGATGAGCAGTGCGGGGATTTGCGCCACCAGCCCTTCTCCCACCGCAAGCAGCGTGAATCGCTGGAGCGACTCAAGCAGAGTGAGCTTGAGCTGGAACATTCCCACAGCAAACCCCCCCAGGATGTTCACAAGCACAATGACAATGGAAGCGATTGCGTCTCCCTTCACGAACTTAGAAGCGCCATCCATTGCGCCGTAGAAATCGGCCTCCAGCTCAATCTTGCGGCGACGTGCACGCGCTTCCTCTTCGGTGATCATTCCGGCATTGAGATCAGCGTCTATGCTCATCTGCTTGCCGGGCATGGCGTCCAGCGTGAACCGCGCAGCCACTTCGGCAACCCGACCAGCACCATTCGTTATGACGGCGAACTGGATGATCATGAGGATAATGAACACAACAATCCCAACAATGTAATTGCCGCCGACAACCAGAGTGCCGAAAGCTTCAATGACCCGGCCCGCATGGCCATGCAGTAGGATCAGCCGCGTTGCTGAGACGTTAAGCCCCAGCCGAAAAAGCGTGAGCATAAGCAGGAGCGAAGGGAAAACAGCAAAGTCGAGCGGCTCTCGCATGTACATGCTTACCAGAAGCACTGTGACAGCAAGCCCCAGGTTAGTCGCCAAGAGCACGTCCAGGACCGGCGTCGGCAGTGGCAGAATCATCATTGCCACCACGAACACGACGGCCACAGCAAGCACGATATCGCTATTGCGCACAATATCCTGCCAACTCTTTACTGGACGCCTGGCTGCAAGAGCGCTCATGACCTTCTTCCCTTCAGGCTGTAAATGAACGCCAGAACCTCAGCAACCGCCTGGTAGAGCTCCGGCGGGATTTCTGCGCCAACGTCGACCATCCGGTACAGCAAGCGGGCCAGCGGTGGGCGTTCCACGATAGGCACACCGTGCTCGCTGGCGACCCGGCGAATGCGTTCGGCCATCAGGCGTTGGCCTTTGGCGACCACAACAGGCGCCCGCATTGATGCAGCTTTGTACTCGAGTGCCACAGCGAGTTCAGTCGGGTTGGTGATCACCACGTCCGCCTTTGGCACTGCAGCCATCATCCGTTGCATGGCCATCCTGCGCTGTTGCTGGCGAACGCGAGCACGGATAAACGGGTTCTCGTAACGCTTGAGCTCCTCTATGAGCTCCTGCCTTGTCATCCGCAGGTTCTTCTCGTGCTCGCGCCACTGGATGAGATAATCCGCCCCAGCGATTACCAGCATCAAAAGCCCAATGCGCACGCCGGCGTCGCAGCAAGCGCCCCACAGCAACAAGACTCCTGCCCCGAGGTCCACCCGGGAAAGGCTGGGCAAGCGGGCTGCTTCCTGCCTCAGCGAAAGGTACGCGACTAAGCACGCAGCGCCCACCTTGAGCATGGCTTTGGCTGCGCTGACGGCCCCACGGGTGGAGAACAAACGTCGGGCACCCGCCAAAGGGTTTATGCGGTCAAAGGAGGGTTTGAGCGGCTGCGCTGTGAACAGCATGCCCACCTGGGCTGTGGACGCCAGCATGCCCGATGCAAGCAAGGCAGCCAGCAAGGGGAGCGAAGCCAGCACAATGGGCACAAGAGCCTTCACGAGTTCGGCGCGGAAGAACTCTGGCTGGACCAGAGCTTTCCCCTGGTGGCTCAGCCAGCTGCGCATTAGCCCTGCTAACTGCCCTGCCAGAGTGGGCCCCGTGGCGCGCAGCACGAGGAAGCCCACGAGAATGCCGATGCCATTGTTGACCTCCGGGCTGCGAGCGACCTCACCTCGCTGCCGGGCCTCAGCGCGCCTTCTGGGGGTGGGCGCCTCTGTCTTTTCCGGCATCAGGCACTCCCTGCTAGCATGCGCACCAACTGCACAATCGTGGCTCCGATTCCCTCAAAGGAGCCGCGCAGCACGGCCGTCCATGCTCCCCAAGAGAGCGTTAGGACTGCCAGCCCCACCCCGACCTTGAGTGGCAGCCCTACGAAGAATACTTGCAGTTGTGGAACAACCCGAGAAAGGACTGCCAGTACAACGTCCACGAGAATCGTTGCTGCCGTGATCGGCATGGCCACTCGTACCCCTGCGCGCAGCGAGTGCGCGGCTAGCTCAATGAGATAGGCCATGACCTCTTGACCTCCATGCAGCAGCGCACCAGGGGGGCATTCGTCAAACGATTGCCTCACTGCTGAGATCAGCCAGTGATGGCCATCCACACTCAGGAAGAGGCAGCATGCGAGGAGGTAAGCGAACTGCTCAAGCACAGCCGATGGCGTGGCGCTCAGAGGGTTCAGGACTGTCCCGGCCCGGTAGCCGATTTGAGTATCCGCTATAGCACCGGCTATTTCAGCGATTGCAACCGTACAGGCTGCTATGAACCCCATAGCCGCCCCGATCAATATCTCCCGTGCAGCGGCCAGAGCCAGGTCATACAAGCTCAGTGCTATCTCTGGATGTGGCAACCCTGCCCACACGGCAGAGCCCACCAGTATCCCCGCGCCCAGCCTGAAACGGGCAGGAATCACCCGTGCCCCGAAGACCGGGGCTACCATGAAGACTGCCATGGCTCTCAGGATTACTAGAATGCCTTCCTGAAAGCGTGCCTCAAGCCACCACACTGCGCCTGGCTCCGGCTCAGCCGCACACTGGCATCTTGTCCCTCCGACGATCCTATTGCCCCCAATTGAGTGTGGGCAGTAAAGTGCGCGTGAGTGAGGCGTAAAGAGTGCATAAAAACGTGGAGTGCTAGCGGCCCAGTTGGGGCAGAAGGGCAAACATTCGCACCGTGAAATCCAAAAGCCGGTGCAACATCCAAGGGCCGGCCAGGACCAACACCAGCGCAACCCCTAGCAACTTGGGCACAAAGGTGAGGGTCATCTCGCTGATCTGCGTCACAGCCTGAAAGATGCTCACCGCCACTCCCACGAGAAGGCTCACGACGA
>JAPWUW010000412.1 GCA_028275325.1 Anaerolineae bacterium
CTGGTCCATCCAGAACCTTGCCGGGGTTGAGGATCCCCTGCGGGTCGACACTCGCCTTGAAGGCGCGCAGCCTCTGCAGCCGCGCCTCCCCCAGGACGGCTGCGGCCTCGTGCGCGAAGTAGAGCCCGGTCGAGTACGCGCGCCCGCCATGCTTCTTTGCCGTCTGCAGGGCACTCAGGGAGCCAGCAAAGGCGAAGTTATAGCCGAGCTTGCGCTCATCGTGGAGCATGAAGCCAAGGATCACGGCCTGAGGCTGCGTGAGGCCGCTTGCGACCATCACCTCCGCAGCAACGGGCAGCTTCAGCCCGTCCTCCACCTCAGCAAGCGCTGGCAGGAGGCCGGAAAGGGGCAGGCAGACCTCAAAGGGGATGAGCGAAGGGCCGAGCCGCTTCACCGCCATGATGTGGAACCGCTCCGCCCATTCGGCCTGCGCTTCTTCCTCGGAAAGAAGCCGGCCGCGAGCGTCAGTAACGATGGCTCGCAGCGGCTCCAGGCAAGCCCCGGAGCGGCTTTCGGGGAAGGCTGCAAGGAGAACGTAGCCTTCCGGCGCCCTGTGGCGCTCGTGCGCCCTGCCGTGCTCGAGCTTCGGCGGCATGCGGTTGCGCAGGCTGTTCAAAGCAGCGTTTGCCAGCGTGAGGGACCAGAGCGGCAGCCCCTGGCGCACGATGGCCTCAAGGGCGGATATGGCCTGAGAGCGCTCCCCGAAAGCCGCCGCCAGGACGAGCTCGCGCTCGAGCGGGCGCAGCTTTATCGTGATGGTGCTGATGAGCCCCGTCGTCCCTTCCGCATCGGCCACGAGCTCCAGCTCCTCGCCCGAGAACTCGCGCACTTGCCCTGAGGGGAGTACGACGCGCGCTGAGAGGACGTTGTCCCTGAAGGGGCCAAACTCGAAGCTTCCGTACCCGAAGCCACCCTGGGCAAGCCAACCGCCAACGGTGGCGCTGGGGGCGCTCGAAGGATAGAGCCGCAGCGCGAGCCCCTCCCTGTTTGCGGCCTTCTCGACCTCCTCGAAGATGGCACCGGCGCGTACAGTGGCTGTCATCGCCTCCTTGTCCAGGGAAACGGTGCGGCGCAGGCGGTAGAAATCGACCACAACGCCGCCGCGCAGCGGCACCGCGCCGCCGTAGCCAGAGGTGCCCTTGCCGCGAGGGGTGAGCGGCACGCGATGCCTGTTTGCCCACTGAGCAAGCCAGATTAGCTCCTCCTCGCTGCGCGGCTGCACCACGGCCTCTGCTGCATGCAGGCCAAGGAGCGGCCGCACAAGAGGCGGCATCACCCCCACATCGTGGCTGTAGAGTCGGCACTCCAGAGGATCCCTCGTCACGCGCCCCGCAAACTTGGCCTCAAGCTCCCGCAAAGCCTCCTGCCCGATCATCGCCTTTCCCTCCCGGCTCCCTAGCTCATCTCCGTCATGCGGCGGATTTCCTCCAGACGCTCCTGGTAGGCAAGCCGCTCCCGCGCCATCTCCCCCAGGGCCTCCGCCGCCCGCGCAAGAACACGCCGCAGCCTTTCCTCCTCCGCCACTCCAAGAACGGGCACACATGCGGCCGTTGCCTCCAACGCGTCCTCTGCCAGGCCGAGCTGGGCAGAGAGAGCTCCCAACTGTGCCCTCCACTCCTCCTCTGCCCCCCTGTAGCCGCAGGCGACGAGCCGCCCGAGCGGCTGGCCGCCAAGCTCCAGGGGCCAGGCAAAGCAGCGGAGGCCAGCATGGCACCGGCCCGACCCCGTGGCCACAGAAGCAAGGCTGGCAGCGCATCTGCCCAGCCCGGTGCCGGAGCGCCGAATGGCCTGGCAATAACGGCACCCCCCCTCCACCGCGCCGAGCAGCGAGCCATCCGGCCCCAGGATGGAGATGGACAGCCCGAGCGCCTCGGCCAGGACCAGCTGCAGCGCCCGCACGCAGCCGGCTGGCAGGCTGGAAATGCTGGCCCTTGCGGCTGGCACCCTGGGCATGAGCAGGGCCTGCACATCAGTGCGGCGGAACCGCCAGCGCCCGCCTACCTTCACGCCACGCAGCCGCCCATCCCGCAACATGCGGTAAATGGTGATGCGGTCCACCCCCAAGAGTTCCTGCAGCTTGCGCACCGTGAGCAGCTCTTCCACCTTACTGCACCTCGCAGGTTGGCCAGATGCTACCCCCTGCCGGCCTGTTTGGCAAATTGTTATAACAAGCGCTAGCAAGCCATAACAGGCTGCATGCACAGCCGCCACGGATGCGGCTCACCAGGGTGGGCCCTGAAGGTCAATGGTCCCTTCTGGCAGAGGCATGCCCCGGCAGGAAAGCATCATTGTCGGCTGCGGGAACGGGACTATGCCGCTTGGCAGGTGCACGAGTGTCGGGCCAGGCACACGCCGGTAGCCCACCCGCTCGTAGAAGGGGATGAGGTGCTCCGCACAGAAGAGCAGCCCGTACTGGCACCCGAGCTCCTGGCAAATGGCCCTGTTGGCCCGCTGCAGGGCGAGCGTGGCCAGGCCGCGCCGCCGTAAGCCCGGCGCCGTGACGACATCGCCGATGCCGCCCAGGAAGAGCTCTTTGCCTGCGGCGAGTGCAGTGCGCGTGACGAGCTTGAGGGAGGAGGCAAGTGTCTCGCCCAGCCAGACGAGCACGTACCACTGGGCTGGGGCCCAGACGTAGCCGGCGAAGATGCCGGAATCGACGAAGGCGGCGGCGTTCAGAGCGGCAATCTC
>JAPWUW010000056.1 GCA_028275325.1 Anaerolineae bacterium
GGACCTGACCTGGAGGCTCTTGCCAGGCTGCTGAAAGGGCTGGCAGGCCCTCGCCGCAGCGCATTCGGCTGGGAAGCAGGAGCCTGGTGCCTCCGGCCCAGAAGTTTGCTTGCCCGTTTGTCAGGGCAACTCCAATACGTATTTTGCCGGGATGGGCTAGTTCTGGCCGGCATCGTGGCGACACGTCGCTCTCGGCGGCATTGGCAGATTCTGCCCCTTTGCCCGCCAGAGCAAGCTGCCGCCCTTGCATGGCCTCTCGCAGCAGAGGCGAGGACCATTGCCCAGGCACTGCAGCCAGCGCACGTCGCTGCGGAAGTGAGTGAGCGATTTCCCGATTTGGTGTCGGCCCTTGAGGGCGTTGGTTTCGTGCGCAGCGACGCCCTTTTGCTCATGGAGAGGCAGTTTCCCAATCCTTATAGGAAAGCCATATTGCTGCCACAGGGTGAGCTGTGCTGAAGGTCAATCTCGAGGAGCAGGCACGCAAGCTGACAAAGCCGTTTCTCATGGTGAGCCTCGCCATGGTGGATTACTACCTTGTGAGCTTATATTCCTGCCATGGCGCCATGGCCTGGCATCGCCATCTAGACGAGGACGAGCTTTTCATGGGTTACTCCGGCACAGCCACGATTGAGACTACGTGGGGAGGCGTGGCCATTTCCTTTGCTGAGCTTGTCACTGTGCCCAAAGGCCTTACGCATCGCTCCCTGTCGCTTGCGCCGGCTATGCTGCTGCTCGTGCAGACGCGCGGGCTTGTCTCAAGGAGGAATGGCTTCCAGCCCAGCTACCGGCCAAAGGGCGGCAAGCTGCAGAAAGTCTCCGTGGCCCAAGAGGCAGCCAGGCTCAACGACATCTTCACGCCACGGCGCATCGCCCGCAGCGATTCCCTGGCGGTCAGCGTGCAGATTTGCCTTGGCACTCAACAATGGCATGCCCATCAGGGGGATCAACTCATATTCTGTCAGTATGGCCAACTCCTGGTGGAGAGCGAATCGCAATTTGCCCCTCTGAACCGCGGCGAGTTCGCTGTCGTGGCGGCACGAGAAAGGCACCGGATCGTAGCACGTGAGCCGGCCACGGCGCTCGTCATGGCACAGGCCGACAACTGATTGCTCTTGAGCCACAGCCATGTCTGCTCTGACCCGGAGCGCTACAGGGGCCAAGAGGCAACGTCAGCAAGCTATTGGCCTGCGCCGATTGCAGCGACGAATTGTGGAGGATCCATGAACCCGAGAGAACGAGTAGAGGTGGCCCTGCGTGGCGGTATGCCTGATGTCGTGCCCTTTACAGTGTACGAGACGATGCTGCCCAAGAGCAGGGTCGAGCGAGAGTTGCGCAACGAGGGCCTCTGCATCGTGGAACGCAAACCAACTTTTAAGGCAGTCTACAAAGAGGTGAAGGTAGAGAAGATCATTTTCACAGCTGAAGATGGGCATGAGCGGGTTCGCACCGTGGTGCGCACGCCGGTTGGCGTGCTGACGGCCCTGGACCGCCCTGCCGGGTTCACGACCTGGCACGAAGAGCGGCTATTCAAGAGCGAGGCGGACTACGAGCCTCTGGAATGCATGATCCGCGACCGCCAGTACCTGCCCGATTACGAGGCGTTCGTCGAAGCGCAGGAGCTCCTCGGCGAGGATGCTTTCGTGCGAGCTAGCATTGGCTACTCGCCTCTGCAAGAGATCCTTTACAACCTCATGGGCCTTGAACAGTTCGCGATCCAGTGGCAAGAGAACCGCGACAGGCTGATGAAGCTGTATGAGGCCCTGACCGAAGATCGGCGCAAGATCTACCCGATCGTCGCGCAGTCGCCTGCAATGGCCGTGAACTACGGCGGCAACGTCAGCCCTGAGGTCATGGGGCTGGAGCGCTTTGAGCGCTACATCCTGCCGCACTACGAAGAGGCTGCGGATATCCTGCACGCCCACGGGAAGCTCATAGGAGTGCACTTTGACGCTAACACGCGCCTATTTGCGGCCGCAATTGCCCGCTCAAAGCTCGATTACATTGAGGCTTTCACGCCTTACCCTGACTGCGACATGACTGTGGCAGAAGCCAGGCAAGCCTGGCCACGGAAAGTCCTCTGGATAAACTTCCCGAGCTCAGTCCACCTGCAGCCAGCCGCGGAAATAGCGGCCATGACTAAGGCCATCCTCAAGCAGGCGGCGCCCGGCCAAGGCTTTCTCATAGGCATTACCGAAGATGTGCCAAAGCACAGGTGGCAAGAAAGCTTCAGGGTCATCCTGCGCACGTGCAACCACGAAGGCCGCACGCCAATCCCCGTATCATGACTTGAGCCGCATGAAGCGCCACGCAGTGCGCAGAAGGTCACGCATGGACATGCGCACAGGGTGGATGCGCTGCTTGATGGCATAGCCCCGCAGCAGCTTGTGAATTAGCCAGTAAACAGGGTTGGGTGGCAAGGCAATGAGCCGGCGCACCAGGCCAGCGAGTGCAGGCCATTCCACACCCACTGCAAAGAGCCGCTGCAGATTGGTGAGTGCTCGCTTGTGCTCCGGCGGAAAACGCAGAATCGTGGTATCCCACGCGCGCGGCGCAATATCGTCGATTGTACCCTCAAGAAGGCCCTGCTGGCGGGCATACTCCCCAAGCCACGTGCGCGGGTAGGGCTGGAAAATGAGAGCGTACGCGTAATCCGGCCGGCAACGCGCGTTAAGCTCCATTGTCTGCAGATCCTGCTCAAGGCCCGTGCCCGGCAGCCCAATCATGTTGGTGGTTGTGAAGCGCAGCCCAGCAGCACGCAAAAGCTCCGCCGCCGTGAGGATCTCTTCGGTGGTCACGTTGCGGCCGAGCAGCTGCTCGCGGATGCGCTCATCTGCAGTCTCCACCCCCATGCTTACGGAGTGGCACCCCGCAGCCTTGAGAAGCCGCACGAGCTCTGCATCGACAAGGTTCGGCCGCACATTGCAGAAGAAGGGCAGCGCAACCCGCTTCGGGTACTCCGCCGCAAACTCCTCCAGCCATCGCCGATTCAGGACGAAAGTGTCATCGAGAAAGACGACAAACTCCAGCGGATAGCGCTGCCTGACGTACAGTACGTCCTCAATAACCCGGCCGACGCTGCGCATCCGCACGTGCCTGCCCTTGCCAGCGTAGATCTGCCGCATCGCGTGGTTGAAGCAGTAGGTGCAATCATAAGGGCAACCACGGCCAGCAACGAAGTGCTTTATCTTGCTTCGCCGGTAGACGGGGTCCTTCTGGTAGATGAGGTCATAGTCTGGGGACGGAAGTGAATCCAAGTCCTCCACATACGGGCGGACAGTATTGCGGTGAACCTCACCGCGGTCCTTCAGGTGCCAGTTGGCAATATCGAACCGCTCCAGGCGGCCATCTGGCCGCACGCTCTCGACAAGCTCAACGAGAGCCCACTCACCCTCGCCAACGCACACACCATCCAGCCCATCCTCAAGCAACACCTCAGGGAAGAAAGTTGGGTGCGGCCCTCCGAACACGCTCACCACATTCGGGAAGTGCTGCTTTATCCGCCGGTTCAGCGCCAGGTAATAACGCTGCGAACCGGTGATGACACTGTAGGCCACCACATGCGGGCGGAAGGCAGCCGTGACCGCAACGGGATCCTCCACAGAAGCGATCGCCAGCTGCACCTCGTGCCCAGCCGATTTCAACACGCTGGCAAGCAGCATGATGCCCTGAGGTTCATAATCCACCTGGTCAACAATGAAAAGCACGCGCATCTTGCTTGCCAGCCTCAACCTAATCTGCTCTCAAGTTCACGGGCCCCTTAGTTTGCCGAGTCCGTCATGCGTGCACAAACTAACCCGACACCACCAGCGCTATGCCTGGATCAGTCTTCCAAGGAGCGGCTCAGGGATGCCAGCTGGCAACAGCGGCTGGATGCTCAGCAGCACATACTGAGTCATTTTCTCGAAAACCGGCAGGAGGTACGAGCGTTCCAAAGCGCGCAGCAGCACGTCCCGGGCCGTGTCCCAGCTGCCCCACGAGGCGGCAGCGCTGTAGCGCAGAACAGGTACGCTCACCGCGATAAAAGCAGCGGCACAGATAAGCCCCAGGATGGCCCCGCCCACCTGGTCAAGCTCGCTCAACGCGCGAGGCTTGCTCGGTTGAAGGAGCGCGTGGGCAACAACAGCCAAGACCCCGCCCACAAACAGAAGGATGGCAAAAAACACAATCGCCCCAAGCACGTAAATCGGGGTCCCCGACAGTTGCGGGCGGACAGCCTGTGTGGCCAGAGGCGCATACTGGGCGGAGACGGCAAGCCCGACGTAGAGGGCAAGCAAGTCGGCGCCTTGGCGCAGAGAGCCGCGCGCAAACCCACAGGCCATGGTAGCCAAGATAAGGATACAGGAGGCAATATCAAACGCGCTTATACCAGCCACCCTCTCCCCCTTGCCTCGCCTTGAGGTGCAGCCCAGATAGCCCAACTCGCGCGCCCTTCTGGGCGCTGCACGCTCCGTGCCGACCCGCGTGACTGCCAGCATCCTTTCTGAGCCCTTCCCACGCTGCTGCCTTAGCAAGGGCCGGACCAACATGAGGCGCCAACAAAAACGCCGGCCACACGGCCGGCTACATTATAGCACTCGAGGAGCGGAAGACGGGATTCGAACCCGCGGCCTTCTCCTTGGCAAGGAGACGCTCTACCGCTGAGCCACTTCCGCACTCCACTGCCCAGGTGGGGAAGGAGAGACTCGAACTCTCACGGATTGCTCCACGTGATCCTAAGTCACGCTCGTCTGCCAGTTCCGACACTTCCCCCCTACTGGCCACTCAAATTCTACTGCGCACTTCCCGCGCCTGTCAAAAAAGCTTTGCTGCAGGAATGCAGCGCGTGGCTTTGCTGCTTCTGGGCTCGGAGTGATAAGTTGGTAGGATGCGATGGCTTATCACTTCCACGAGGTGGCAATGAGCAGGCAGCACCCCGCGCCCAGTAACGCAATTGTCGTGCGGGGCGCCAGGCAGCACAACCTCAAGAACATAGATGTCACCCTGCCCCGGGATCGGCTCACAGTCATTACGGGGCCTTCGGGTTCTGGCAAGTCGTCCCTTGCTTTCGACACCATCTACGCCGAGGGGCGCCGGCGCTATGTGGAATCCCTTTCCGCATATGCCCGGCAGTTCCTGGGCCTCATGCAGAGGCCAGATGCGGACACAATCGAAGGCCTGTCGCCGGCCATCAGCATCAGCCAGCACGCTTCCCCGCCAAACCCGCGCTCAACAGTGGGCACTGCCACGGAAATCTACGACTTCATGCGGCTGCTATTTGCCCGCATTGGTGTGCTGCACTGCCCACGTTGCGGCAAGCCCGTGCGCCGCCAGGCGGTGCCGGAAATTGTCGCTGAGCTGCAGTCGCTGCCTGCAGGCTTGCGCTACCTGATCCTGGCACCAGTGAAGCTCTCCGGCAGGAGCTCGCTCGAGGCCGTGTATCAGGAGCTCCTGCGAGCTGGTTTCCCGAGGGTTCGCATCAACGGCATGGTCATGTCCTTGGAGGAATCCCCACCACTCAGCGACGGCCCGCGCACTTTCGAGGTCGTCGTGGACAGGCTGGTCAGCCGCGGTGACGGGGTTGACATGCCACGCTTGATGGATTCGGTGCAAACAGCGCTGCGGCTCGGTGACGGGTTCATGCTCGTCCAAATCCTGGGCGAAGGCGAAAGCAGGGAGATCGCCTTTTCCGAAAAGTTCGCCTGCATGGGCTGCGGGATCTCTTTCCCGGAAGTCGAGCCACGCCTCTTCAGCTTCAATAGCCCTTACGGGGCCTGCCCGGCCTGCACAGGTCTGGGAATGCAAACGGATTTCGACCCAGACCTGGTCATCCCTGATAAGTCCCTATCCCTGCGCCGTGGCGCCATCCGACCCTGGAGTAGAGGCCACAAGCTGCTTCCTTATTACGCCGCCCTGCTCGAAAGTGCTGGTCAGGCCTTTGGCATAGACCTGGATGCACCCATCTCGCAACTGTCGCTGAGAGAGCTCAACATCTTGCTCTATGGCGCGCCCCGCTCGCGCCTGATCGAATTCTCCTACGTCAGCAAGGATGGGGAACGGCGTCGCCTGGCCATCCCGTTCGAAGGCGTGATTCCCTACCTTCGCCGGCACTACCGGGAAAGCCCTGAAGGCCCTGAGCGCGCGTGGCTGGAGCGCTTCATGAGCAGCACCGTTTGCCCGGTCTGCGAAGGACGGCGGCTGCGGCCCGAGGCGCTGGCAGTGCGTGTGGCTGGCCTCAACATCGCCCAGGCAGCGGCCATGAGCGTGCGCGAGCTCAGCCGCTGGTGCCAGAGCATCATTGACTCGGCCGCGCAAGGGGCCTTGAGCAACCGGGACCGGGCCGTGGCCAGTCAAGTCCTCGCCGAGATCCAGAAGAGGCTTGGCTTCCTTGAGAACGTTGGCCTCAGTTACCTCACCCTCGACCGCCCAATGGACACACTCGCTGGCGGCGAAGCCCAGAGGGTGCGGCTGGCAACGCAGCTGGGCTCGCGCCTCACGGGAGTTCTGTATGTCCTCGACGAACCCACCATCGGGTTGCACCCGCGAGACACAGAGCAGCTGATACAAGCTCTGCTTGCCCTGCGCGATCTGGGCAACACCATTTTGGTGGTTGAGCACGATCCAGCGATTATCCGCGCTGCTGATTACATCGTCGAGCTTGGGCCTGGTGCCGGCCAGGACGGAGGCTATGTCGTTGCGGCCGGGCCGGCAGAGAACGTGCTCTGCGACCCCAGATCCGTCACGGGCCACTACCTGCGCGGCGAGCTCACCATCCGGCGGCCGGGCCGCCCCCACGTGGGCGATGGAACAGCTCTCTTGATCCGCGGTGCACGCGAACACAACCTCAAGAACATCGATGTCCGCATTCCCCTGCACCAGTTCGTGTGCGTCACTGGCGTCTCGGGGTCAGGCAAGAGCTCGCTTGTGGTCGACATCCTGTATAAGGCGCTCGCCCAGAGGCTTTACGGGTCCAAAGACAAGCCAGGGGCCTGCCGCGCCGTGGAGGGAATGGAACTGGTGGATAAGGTGGTGAACGTGGACCAATCTCCCATCGGGCGAACCCCTCGCTCGAACCCAGCAACGTACACAGGGTTGTTCTCACTGATCCGCGAGCTGTATGCCTCTCTCCCGGAGGCGCGAGCACGCGGCTTCCGGCCCGGCCGGTTCTCGTTCAACATCAAGGGTGGTCGCTGCGAGACCTGCCAGGGCGAAGGGATGTTGCGCATAGAGATGCAGTTCCTGCCAGACGTCTACGTGCCCTGCGAGGCATGCGGTGGCACAAGGTATAACCCGGATGTCCTCGAGATCGCTTACCGCGGCAAGAACATCGCCCAAGTGCTGGATATGACAGTGCGCGAGGCGCTGGACTTTTTTTCGCACTTGCCCAAAATCCGCAACCGGCTGAAGGTTCTCGAAGACGTGGGGCTGGGTTATATAAGGCTCGGGCAGCCGGCAACAACGCTGAGCGGTGGGGAAGCCCAGCGAGTGAAGCTGGCCAAAGAACTCAGCAGGCGCCAGACGGGCAGAACAGTCTACATACTGGACGAGCCCACAACGGGGCTCTTCTTTACGGATATAGAACGCCTGCTTGCCGTGCTTTGGCGGCTGGTTGACCAAGGAAACACTGTGATCGTGGTCGAGCATAACCTGGATGTCATCAAGTGCGCCGACTGGGTAATTGACCTGGGCCCGGAAGGGGGCGAGGAGGGTGGCTACCTCGTCGCGGAAGGCACACCCGAACAGATCGCCCTCACCCCCGGCTCCATCACTGGGCAATACCTGAGAACGGCCCTCCAGCGGACGGAGCAGGGTGTGCCATGAGCAAGGCCTATCAGGTCATCATCGTCGGTGCAGGGCCAGCAGGGATCTTTGCCGCGCTCAAGCTGGCCTCCTGTGGGGTCACAGGTGTGCTGCTCTTGGAGGCAGGGCCCGAGCTTGCGAGGCGCTCCTGCCCGGCCCGGGAACGGCACATTCCTTGCGTGCGCTGCGAGCTGTGCCACTTGACCAGCGGATGGGGGGGTGCTGGTGCGTACAGCGATGGCAAGCTAACTCTCTCCACCGAAGTGGGCGGGCATCTGCCGGAAATAGTCGGTGAGGACCGCGCTCGAGAGCTCATCGCCCAGGTGGACGCGCTGTGGCGCCAGTTTGGAGACACGGGGCCTATTCACGGTTTGCCCTCAGACGAGGTCGAAGCATGGCAGAAGAAGGCAGCCCTGGCAGGGCTGCGGTTGCTCCTTTCGCCCGTCCGGCATGTCGGCACCGAGCAGATACGCCAACTCCTTGGCAGTATGCAGCAGCACCTGGCCGAAAACGGCGTGGAGATCCGCACGCAATGCCCTGTTGAGGACGTCATCGTTTCCGATGGCCGCCTTCTGGGGGTGCGCACAGAGAGGGGGGAGGAGCTAGAGGGCCAGTTCGTGGTGCTCGCACCCGGCAGGGCGGGCGCCAATTGGCTCCAAGCGGTGGCCACCAGGCTGGGGCTGAGGCTCACGCGCAACCCGGTCGACGTGGGGGTGAGGGTTGAGTTACCAGCCGTGGTGCTGCAGCCGCTCACAGACGTGCTGTACGAGCCCAAACTTGTCTACTACTCCAGCCGCTTCGACGATAAGGTGCGCACTTTTTGCGTCTGCCCCTATGGCGAGGTTGTAACTGAGCGGGCGGCAGGTGTGACCACTGTGAACGGCCACAGCTACGCCAGTCACAAGACGGACAACACCAACTTCGCCGTGCTGGTGAGCAAGCACTTCACCGAGCCCTTCGACGATCCAATAGCATACGGCCAATCGATAGCCAGGCTTGCAAACCTGTTGGGGAACGGGGTCCTTGTGCAGCGCCTGGGCGACCTGGAACAAGGGCGGCGCTCTACGCCGGAGCGGTTAGCGCGCGGCATCGTTACCCCTACCCTGCGCGAGGCAACACCAGGGGATCTGGGGCTTGTGCTGCCATACCGGTACCTGGTCAACATCCTGGAGATGCTGCACGCCATGGACGAGCTAGTCCCCGGGGTATGCTCCCGCCACACTCTGCTCTACGGAGTGGAAGTGAAGTTCTATTCTTCCCGCCTCTACTTGAGGCCAACCCTCGAGACGGATATCCCCAACCTCTTCGCTGCTGGGGACGGTGCCGGCGTGACAAGGGGACTTGCCCAAGCTTGTGCCTCCGGACTCCTGGTGGGCAAAGAGATAGCCGAGCGCTTGACTTAGCCGCGGAGGAGCGATGGACGAGCGACGCACCTTCTACATCTGGACAATCGGTTGCCAGATGAACGAAGGGGATTCGCGACGATTGGCAGAACTGCTGGCCGCTCGCGGCTACGAGCCCGTGAGCGCACCAGAGGCTGCTGACATCATCGTCCTCAACACGTGCGTTGTGCGCCGCAGCGCGGAGGAGCGAGTGCTGGGCAGGCTCGCCTCACTAAAGCCGCTCAAGCGGCGCAACCCGAGGTTGCTGCTGGCAGTCATGGGCTGCGCAGTGGGCCAGGAGCCGGAGACCTCACCCCTGCCGAAGCAGTTCCCGTTCGTTGACCTGTGGCTCCCCCCATCGCGCTATGAGCTGCTGCTTCAGCTTGTACCGCCACGGGCCGGGGCTAAGGCCGCCACCTCGCTTGCCCCACTCGTGAGCCGCTACGTGACGATCATGACAGGCTGCAGCAACTTCTGCGCCTATTGCATAGTCCCATTGCGGCGCGGCCCCGAGCGCAGCAAGCCGCCTGAGGTGATCGAACAGGAGTGCCGCGAGCTCGTGGCAGCGGGCGCCCGAGAGGTGATCCTTCTAGGGCAGAACGTGAACTCCTACGGGCAGGATTTGCCCTCACGCCCAACTCTTGCCGAGCTCTTGCATCGCTTGCACCCGATCCAGGGCCTCTGGCGCATCCGCTTCCTCACAAACCACCCGAAGGACATGAGCGAGCAGCTCATCAGGACTGTCGCTGAGCTGCCGAAGGTCTGCGAGCACATAGAGCTTCCCGTCCAATCCGGGAGCGACGAGGTCTTGGAGCGGATGAACAGGTGTTATACGCGCGGTCAGTACCTTAGCTTGGTGCAGCGGCTGCGCGCCGCCATCCCCGGCCTGAGCCTAGCAACGGATGTCATCGTGGGCTTCCCCGGAGAGACAGAGGCACAGTTTCAGGAGACATGTTCCTTGCTGGAAGAGGTCCGGTTCGACGTCGTCCACGTAGCTTGCTACTCCCCGCGCCCAGGCACAGCGGCTGCCAAGTTGCCCGACGACATCCCGCCTGAGGAGAAGGAGCGCCGGCGGGAAGTGATCGAGCGCCTCCAGGAGCGGATCGCTGGCGAGATCAACGCGCGTCTGCTGGGCAAAGAGGTCGAGGTACTGGTGGAGGAGAAAACAAAGGGGAAGTGGCGAGGCCGCACGCGGACGAACAAGCTTGTCTTTTTTCCCCACGATGGCGATCTAGCTGGCAAGCTTGCCCTGGTGCGCGTCACCTGGGCAGGCCCGTGGTCCTTGGTGGGCGAATTCACCGGCTGCGTGCCTGGCCCCGATTGAGCGCAACAGGCCTCGCCCTGCTGTAGGGCCAAGCATCGACTGAGAGCTTCTTTGCAGCGGCACCGGACTGCGCGCTCACAGCAACCACTCGAGCTCCAGAGCAGCCAGAGTGGCCCGCGTCGGCTCGCCCGTGTCCGGATCCCACCCGGAGAGCTCGTAGAACAGGCGCTTTGCGTTTTCAAAGGCGATTGGATCAAGCCGCTGCCCTTTTAGCGCGCCGCCCTCGAGCGCTTCAAAAAAGCGCCTGGGCAGAGTGTCGTCATTGGGGCCAAGCCCTTCGCGGCAGTTGAAAGCGCGGTACATGGTGGAGGCTCGCTGTGCAAGGCGCAGCAATTCCCACGAGCTCGTCTCCCAGCCTGTCACGGCGCTGTGAAACTCGACAAGCTTGGGCAACGTAAGTGGCCCAATTGGCACAGCCGCGAACTTGCACATTCCAATGACGTTGTACATGCCCCATAGAAGCTGCAGCAAGTAGTAGGCGCGCACCTTGCGCGGCGAAAAATCCAGCCTATCCAAAGGTTCCAAGAGCCCTAGTGGCGAGAGCGCGTGCTTATCGCTGCCAAGAGTTTCCAAGAACGGGTCGTGAGGCGCCTCCATATGATCGGCTCCAGTGGGGGACAGGGCATAGGAGAGCGAAAGGCCCACCTTGCCACGGGGCTCGTGCATCGGCACCTCCTGCCCCTTGACGTGCATTGCGAACCGCTCAGCCCCCTTGCCTATGAGCTTGGCAGCCCGCGCAACTCCTTCTGCCAGCAAGTCACCAAGGCCTTCGCGCCGCGCGATGAGCTCGATCGTGCGCAGCATTGCTTCGCCATTGCCAAAGCGCAGCTCAATGCCGCCCGTATCGTCAGGAGTAAGAAGGCCTTTCTCATAGCACTCCATCGCGAAGGCGATGGCCGCGCCGGTGGAAATCGTGTCCAGGCCATACTGGCCGCACAGTTGATTGCCCTTGGCCACAAGCTTGAGATCGCCAATGCCGCACAGCGAGCCAAGCGCCGCAATGGTCTCATATTCTGGCCCACCGTAGGTTGGTACCACGCCCAGCTCAGGGACGCTCACCTCGCGCTTGCAGGCGATGGCGCACGCGTAGCAAGAACCTCTCCCGGTCAAAATGGTGGCCGACATTGTCTCGCCCGCCAGCGCCTCGGCATGCTCGAACGAACCCTCCCGGAAGTTGCGCGTCGGCAAGATCCCGTCAGCATTGAGGCCACGCACTCCGCGCGCCGTGCCATGCAAATGCATGGTCGATTCCGCCCGGCGGAAGTTTTGCCGCAGCCACTGCAAGACGGCCATCGCCCTTGCCTGGTCGGCGACCGCAACCTTCCCGTGCCCCCGGGCCACTATTGCCCGCAAGTTCTTGCTGGCCATCACCGCACCGAGCCCGCAGCGGCCCAGCCAGTGCCGCAGCTCATTGGTTATGGAGGCAAAGCGAACTCTCTTCTCCCCCGCCGGCCCGCACTGAAGGACCCGCACGCGCCTGTCACCCAGTTCTGCTTCCAGCGACTCCTGCACTTCCCCCGTCAGCCGGCCCCACAGGCGACGAGCGTCCCGGATCTCAACGGCACCATCCGCGACCAGAAGGTAGACGGGGTGATCCGCCCGTCCCCTGATGATGATTCCGTCGTAGCCGGCGAACTTGAGCTCCGGCCCCCACCAACCACCTGCCTCGGATTCGGCGTAGCCCATGGTCAAGGGGCTCTTGCTGGCAGCAAGGAAACGATTGGCTCCCCACAATGGCGTCCCACAAAGAGGGCCAGTCATGATCACCAGCAAAGAGTCGGGGTGAAAAGGATCCAGCCCAGCTGGCAGCTCCCGCAGCAGGTAGTAAGCGGCCAAGCCGCCGCAACCACCGTAGCGACGGTAAATGGCAACCGGCGGGGTGTCCACCGCCACCTCTCTGCGGCTAAGATCAACGCGAAGGATCCGGCCAGTAAACCCGTACACTTCCTTGGACGAAGCCTGCATGCGATTGCCCCCGTTGCTCTGCTGCTGTAAGATGGGCTTGCTTGCCGCTGCCCAATGGTAAGCGCAGCTTGCCACTGCGGTCAACAAAGACGGCGGCAAACGGTTGCTGAGTTGCCGGCGTGCACCAAGCCGGGTATCGTTGTCCAGGTCGGCGGGTTCCTTGCTACGTCCGGGGGTTAGCTATGGCGGTAGCGGCGCAGAAGACGCATAAGGGCGGGCTTGCTTCTCTTCCCCGCAATATCTGGGCGGTGAGCGTTACCTCGTTCTTGATGGACGTCTCCAGCGAGA
>JAPWUW010000414.1 GCA_028275325.1 Anaerolineae bacterium
GCGAGCGTGATGACGAACATAAGCTCGCGCCCTCTCCAGCGCAGCCTTGCGAACGAAAAGCCAACCATGCTGGCCGAAAATAGTGTGCCGATGAGGTCCATCAGGCAAACAAAAGCTGTGTTGCGAAACCACAGCCCGAATGGTGCTTTGGAAAACACCTCGACGTAGTTCTGCCAGCGAAACTGCTTGGGCAAAAGTGTTGGCGGGAAAGCGAAGATCTCCTTGGGGTGCTTCACAGAAGAGGTCAGCATCCACCAGAGCGGGATCATGACCACAACCGCGCCAGCGAGCAGGATGGCATAAATGAGAAACGTCTCCAACCAGCGGGAGAGCCGCGCCCGCAGAGAGCGCCGGCGTCTAAGGGCAACGACAGCCATAGTAACTTGCCTCCTCTCAGGCCTAGCGGGCCTTCACTTCGCCGGCGTAGAACACCCAAGCTTCCGAAGTGCGCAGGACAATCAGGGTGAGAAGCAGTATGTAGGCGAAGATCGCCCAAGCCAGTGCGCTCGCGTAGCCCATCTTCAGGTACTGAAAGGCGTTCCGCCACAGGTAGAGGATGAAAAAGAGCGTGGCATTGTTCGGCCCTCCCTGAGTCATCACGTAGCCCTGGGTGAATGTCTGGAGCGCGCCAATTATGCCCATGATGAGCTGAAACAAGATGACAGGAGAGATCATGGGCAAGGTGATATGCCAGAACTTGCGCCAACGGCCTGCTCCATCCACCACAGCCGCTTCGTAAAGCTCAGTCGGAACGCCCTGAAGCCCAGCAAGGTATATGACTAGATTCCCACCCACACCCCATAGGCTCATGATGATGAGCGCCGGCAGAGCCCACTTTTGGCTTGTGAGCCAGTTGGGCCCCCGTATGCCAACAAGCGAGAGGAGATAGTTAAGCACACCCCAATCGGCCGAGAAAACCCAGATCCAGAGAAACGATACAGCCACACCCGAGAGCACCGCTGGCAAGTAGTAGATTGTCCGCAGCCAGGCAAGCCCGTGGATCCTGGCGTTGAGCAGAATAGCCAGGAACAGCCCTAAGGCGATACCCAACGGCACGGAAAACAAGGCGTAGACAGTGGTGACACGCATTGCGGTCCAAAAAAGAGGATCCTCGAAGAGCATGTGCCGAAAATTCTCCAGCCCTACGAAGTTGGGCCTGGAGAGAATATCGTAGTCGGTTAGGGACAGATAAGCGGCACCAATGAAGGGACCTAGAGTCCATAAGAGAATGCCCACCACCCACGGCGAAGCCATGAGCCAACCCGCGATCTCCTCTCGCCGGGCCATAGGGCTCATACGCGCCCGCCGCCCTCTGACCCGCCGTGAAATAGCAACTCTAGCACCGACAGCCACCATAGGCCAGCTCCCACAATAGCGCAGGGCACTGCTTGCGCAGTGCCCTGCAGCGAGGTTGACGCTACTTGAACTCCGCGATCATCTTGTCCACTTTGCTCACAATGCTCTGCACGACCTCTTGGACTGGCCTTTCTCCCAGAATCGCCTGGCCTATTTCATTCTCATGGATGTTGTTCAATTGATCTTGGAACGGTATGGGCGTCCAAGGGACGGCCGTTTCGGCCATCTTCATCACGTATTTCCACCCGTTCTTGGGCAGTTTCTCGTTCACCTGCGTGGCCCAGGGGTCCACATTGCTCTTGCGGAAGGGGGGGCCGAACATATTCAGGGCCCACCACAGGTCCTCGCGGGGGCTGTTGAGGAACTTAATGAGCTCCCAGCCTCCATCATGGTCAGCGTAAGCACTGCCGTTGATGCAGTGGTAGTCGCAGCCCACGAAGTTAGTATGGCAGCAATCGCCCTTGGGAGGAGGGACAAAATCCCAGTCGATGTCCACCCACGTCTGCCTCATGTTCGGGATTTCCCAGGTGGCCGTCTGGGCAATGGCCTGCCTGCCGCTGGAGGCCCAGTCGAACTCCTGTGTCTCCTCCGGCCGCGCGAGCGACCGATCGACAGCGAGCATCTCGTTAACCATTGTGAGCCATGCAACGATGCGCGGGTGGTCAAGGTTGAAGTGCGTCACCGATTCGTTGAACATGGAAACGCCGTACGAAGGCATGACAACCTGTAGCTCCCAGTAGCCCCCGCCCCAAGTGTTCGCCCCGAGGACCTCGCGACGGCCATCCGGGCCGAACTTGGTAAGAGCCCTTGCCTTCTCCCTCCAGACCTCCCAGGTCCAGTTCCCCTCCTCATAGTCCTTCTCGGGCGTCGCAACAGCGGCTTGCTCGAAGAGCGCCTTGTTGTAAGCGTGCAGCATCAGGCCGAAGGTCTCGCGCGGCAGGGCAACAATCTTTTCCTTCGGCGGGTAATAGCAGCCGCCAGTCACCGCTGGCCACATCTCGTCCCATTTGACCTCTTCGGCATCCCGCTCCACGAGCGGGGTGAGATCCAACAAAACTCCCTTGTGAGCCCAAGCCCACACCGTCCCCCAGGGCACGCCATGAGCATCTGGGGCGTTTCCCGCTCCGTACATCGTCAGGATCTTGGTCGTGAACTCGGTACCACCAGGCGCCGTGATCCTGTTCACAATGTACTCAGGGTGGGCAAGCTCGAACCGATCAATCGCCTCCTCAAAAACCTTGTTAGCCGCCTCGCCACCTGTCCACCAGGCGAAGGAAATGGTGCGTTTTTCCTTTGGAGCGGGGGTCACCTCCTTTTCCACAACCACC
>JAPWUW010000413.1 GCA_028275325.1 Anaerolineae bacterium
CACAGGTGAGTTGCTGGCCGTGGGCGCGGGAGGCTTTTCTCCCTAGCCGGCGCTGGAGTGTGCTGCGCGCGCAGACACTGGCTGCAGCAAGAACTCCGGCACTTGCCCAAGAAGCGATGTCTGAAAGAGCTGCGCTCCTGTTGCAGCAAATGGTTGGCGTTATCGCCAACGCGTGAAAGCCGGGCTTCCGTGCAAGTTGCTGGCTCCTGACAGCTCGTGCTTCAGCGGGTGGGGTCGATTGGCCCATCGGAGGCCTCGGAGAAGCTGCTGTGCGAGGTGAGCGAATGCTTTTGCTTGTGGCAGTGTTATCGGCCTTTGCCGTCGCGCCTCTGGCCGCCTCGGTGCAGCGCCGCGCGCCCCGTAGCGGCGGCTGGTTTCTGGCTCTTCTCCCCCTCGGCATCTTTCTCTTTTTCTTGGCGCAATCCGGGCCGGTCCTGAGCGGGCAAGAGCTCGTGATGGAGTACCCCTGGGTGCCCAGCCTGGGGGTGACCATGGCCCTGCGGCTCGATGGGCTCAGCCTGCTTTTTTCCCTGCTTGTGAGCGGTATCGGGGCGCTGGTGGTTCTCTACAGCGGCTACTACCTGCGTGGGGACCCATACAAGGGCAGGTTCCAGGCCTACACCCTGATCTTCATGGGGGCCATGCTGGGCCTGGTGCTAGCCGACGACGCCATCACTATGTTTGTCTTCTGGGAGCTCACGAGCGTCAGCTCCTACCTGCTCATCGGCTTCTACCACGAGGAGGAACGGGCGCGCTACGGGGCGCTGAAAGCCTTGCTTGTGACCTCTGTTGGAGGGCTCGCCCTTCTGCTGGGGCTGGTGATGCTGGGGCAGGTCGGTGGCTCCCTGCGGCTGAGCCAGTTGCTGGCGCAGGGCGAGGAGCTGCGGGCTCACGCCCTGTACCTGCCAATTCTGATATTGGTGCTGTGGGGTGCCTTTGCCAAGTCGGCCCAGGTGCCCTTCCACATCTGGCTGCCGGATGCCATGCAGGCCCCCACGCCGGCAAGCTGCTACTTGCACTCGGCCACCATGGTGAAGGCCGGGGTCTACCTCTTGGCCCGGCTGCAGCCAGCACTGGGCGGCACCGAGCTCTGGCACTGGTGCCTCGGCCTGACTGGCCTGCTCACTATGGTGGTGGGAGCCTACCTGGCTTTCAAGCAGACGGACCTCAAGGCCCTGCTTGCGTACTCCACAGTGAGCTCTCTGGGCTCGATGGTGGCCCTGGTGGGCCTGGGAACCTCTCTAGCCCTCAAGGCCGCCCTGGTGACAGTCCTGGCGCACGCCCTCTACAAGGCGGCCCTGTTCCTGGTGGTGGGCATGGTGGACCACGAGGCCGGCACGCGAGATCTGCGCCAGCTGGGTGGCCTGGCCCGGCACATGCCGGCCACGGCTGCCCTGGCCATAGTGGCGGGCCTTTCGCTTGCGGGCATTCCGCCGCTGTTTGGCTTCCTGGCCAAAGAGGCTCTGCTGGAGAGCTTGCTGCTGCCTGGACCGGGGATACCGGCCTGGCTGGCCGTGGCCTGCGGCACGTTCGCGGCCACGATGACCCTGGGCTACGCCATCCTCATCGTGAGAGACGTTTTCTTCGGGCCGCTGCAGCCCACGCCGAAGAGCCCCCACGAGACCCCCGTGGGCATGCTGCTTGCGCCGGCAACCCTCGTGGCGCTTTCCGTGGTTCTGGCCTTTCCACCTGCCAGGGACGCTGCATCCACATTGCTAGCTGCCGCCGCCAGCGCCTCGCTCGGCAAGAAGGTGGAGCTCAAGCTTGCGCTGTGGCACGGCCTGAACCTTCCTCTGCTCCTCAGCCTGTGTGCCGTGGGGATGGGCGCGGTGCTGTACGCTTTGCGCCGGGCAGTGTGGCAATGGCAGGCTGGCTGGCCGGCGCGGCTGCGGGTGGACCCGCTATACGATATGGGGCTTGCGGGCATGAACCGCCTGGCCGCGGCTTTGACCAGGTCCTTGCAGACAGGGGCGCTGCGGCACTACCTCCTGATAATCATGGGGACGTTGCTCGCCCTGGAGGCTCTCAACCTTGTGATTAGCGGCGCCCTGCCCTGGCCGGCGCTCCCTGTTGACGGCGTGGCTGCTTACGAGGTGGTTGCTGCGGCGCTTATGGTCACAGCCGCTTTAGCCGTTGTGGCCATGCCCACACGGCTCGGTGCTATCGCCGCTTTGGGCACAGTGGGTTTCCTCGTTGCGCTGTTCTACGTGGTCTACAGTGGGCCGGATTTGGCGCTGACCCAGTTGCTCGTAGAGACCCTAACAGTCATCCTGCTGCTGCTCGTCTTCCACTTCTTGCCGCAGCTCTTTCGGGAGCACTCCCATCCCCTCACGCGTTTGCGAGATGCTGCCATATCCGTGAGTGTGGGCATTCTCATCACGGCTCTGGTGCTATCTTCCGTCTTCACGGAGCTATCGCCCTCCATTTCTGGCTACTACCTGGAGCAGAGCCTTCCCGCGGCGCTTGGCGCCAACGTTGTGAACGTGATCGTCGTGGACTTCCGGGCTCTGGATACGCTGGGGGAGATATCCGTGCTGACTATTGCCGGGTTGGGAGCCTATGGCCTCATCAAGCTGCGACCCTCTAGGCAGGAGAGCGGGGAGGGCTAGCAATGCACTCATTCATCTTGCGGGTGGCGACGCGGCTGATCTTCCCGGTCCTGTTGCTTTTCTCGGCCTTCCTTT
>JAPWUW010000415.1 GCA_028275325.1 Anaerolineae bacterium
GCAGCGCCTGGCCGATGGGTCACGCCGCGTCGTTCAGGTTACGGAAGTCCAGGGCATGGAAGGCGACACGATTGTCACACAGGATATATTCACCTTTCGGGCCGAGCCCGGCCTCAAGGGGATTCTCGGAGGCAAGCTCGTGCCTACCGGAATGAGGCCCCGTTTCATGGGCAAGCTGGAGCTTGCCGGGGCCTCGTTGCCGCCGACGATATTCGGGCACGCCGAGCACTGAGCTGTGCGCGTCATTGCGCTCCGCAACAAGGATACCGGCGCGGTGCTGGCAGAAGCCGCCTGGCTGGCAGAGAGCCACTGGGCACGGCTGCGCGGCCTCATTGGCCGACGCCTCTTGCCTGGAGGCGGGATGGTCATTACGCCCTGCTCTGGCATACACACCTTCTTCATGAGCTATCCGATCGACGTCCTTTACATAGGCAGAGATGGCCGCGTGTTACGCTGCCTGCCAGCCTTGCAGCCTAACAGATTTGGCCCGCTTGACCGCCGAGCGCACTGCGTGGTAGAGTTGCCGGTGGGGACGATCGCTCGCACGGGCACGCAGGTCGGGCACGAGCTAGAGTTCGCCTGAGCCAGGTTAGGGCAAGGGCCACGAGCAACCCCTGCCCTAGCCTCAGAACAGAGGAATAAAGGTGGGAAGGGTAAGCCGATGGAACGATCTGCTTCTCTTGAGCCCTACAAGCCATACCTCACTGAGGGCCACGCCCGTACAAGGCAAGGGCGCGCCGACTACACCCAGGCCATGACGGTAGCAATTGGCTTTTACCTTGTCGGCCACCTGGCCGACCTAGCCACCACTGTGGCATTTGTGCAGCTTGGCAGGCCAGAGTGCAACTACATCCCGGCGCTTGTGCTTCAGCACGGCGGCTTGTTTGGCCTCATCGGCCTCAAGCTCTTCGGGATGGCCGCCACCGGCCTGGTGCTATGGAAACTGCGCAGCCGCCTTTTCACGATCCTCTTCACAAGCATGCTTGCGCTGTTTCTCATTTATGTCGCATCCGTGAATTCGCTGGATGTGCTCGCTGGGCTGCAGGCAGCGCAGCCGTGGGGGTGAGAGCTTCTGCCAGCAGCAAAAGCCCGCGCATGGTGAAATAGGCGCCGCAAACGGGCAAGAGGAGCGCCCAGACCGGGTACGGTATGCCAAACCCGCAGAGGGCTACTGCGACGCCGCCAAAGAGCAGGAATAGGCGGCTCACAAAGGTGACAAAGCGCATCCTTGCTTCCTCCTTGCTTTCCTCGCCATCCCTGCCATCTATATCGGCAGCAGCGCAGATAACTTGAGCCACTTGAGCCCTTTGCCGCTGGCAGAGGCCGCACAATCGCGGCTCGTCAGGAAAGGAGCTGCGCTCTGGCCTTTTCTACCGCAGCCCGCATGCGGGCAAGCTTATCCGCATCCACGTTTGGCTTCCTATAAGCTTCGACAAGCGCGTGCACTCTGGCCCGAGCCCTCTCCAGCGCAGCTTGCTCGTCTGCAAACCCCGCCCAGCCGCTGCGCTCGATAAGTTGCGGCAGCCAGAGGCTGCGCCGAAAGTGCCGCAAGGTGTGCTCCGTATCCAGGTGACTGCGCTGCAGGCCAAAGCCGATAGCGAGGATTTCCTCAAGCCCGATCTCATCGGCCGTGGCCAGCACAGGGCCAGCAAGGCTGCGCAAGGCCTCGTTGAACTCCCGGTCGAGAAGCAACTGAACTGGGCTTATGATGCGGCCGCAGTCGAGCATGCCCTCTCCCACAGGTGGATGATAGCCTGTAAACGCCGCAATGGTCATCGCCTTGTAGGCCTTCTCCAGCGCTGTGTAAAGCCCTGGCACCTTGGCGGCGCTGTATTCCCCTCCGCCCACCCGGATCGAAAGGCCGCACCAGCGGCGCAGGAACTCACTTGTGGCAAAGCCGCGCAGAAGCGCATCCGGTGCGCTATAGCTCACTGTGCCGCTTTTCATGTCCACCGTACCCGGCCATATTATCCCGCCAAGAGGCGCATTCGGGTTCAGGGCACGGCCAGCAATCCACGTCGCGAGGAACTCAGCTGCGCTCACGGCCACGAAGCCAGCCACCGTGACCGGCGTCGTCGCACCAGCGACCTGCATCCCGGTGAGCCCAATGGGCAGGCCAAGCTTGGCCATGCGCACAAAGCGGTTTGCCACATCCCGATCGAAGCGCAGCGGGTGCGCAAAGCAAATAGCCCCCATGGTGAACCAGTTGGGCCGCCCGATGATCTCCCCCATCTCGAGCAGGTAATCCACCTGGCGCACATCCCAGGCGAATGGAGGGCCAGGCCGCCAGGAATATTCGGCAAGCACCAGGCCTGCCTCCAGTGGTTCCAGCAGTGGCGGCACTTCCCGCAGCAGCAAGCAGTGGCCCACACCGGCCTCTGGGTGCAACGCGTCGCCGAGCTTTATGAGGCGGATGAAGAGCTCACGCGAGCCTGGCAGCGCCTCTCCCCGCTCATCGTCATAGTAGAACTGTGCCACCTGGGTGCCCAGAGTCGGCGGTGGTGGCGGCGTGAAGGCCGCTTCGGCAACCGGGTGTGACCCTGCCTCGGCCTGGAGCCCTTGCACGAAGTCCTTGACGAGCCGCTGTGGGAACCGCACCTGTTCGCAGCGCATGTCCACCCGGGCGCCAAACCGATCCAGTGCCCGCAGCATCTCCTCGTTCTGGCACAGGACCCCC
>JAPWUW010000416.1 GCA_028275325.1 Anaerolineae bacterium
GGCATCGGCCTGGCCGTCGCCTGGGCCACGGCCGGGAGCTTTTACCGCGCCATTGAGCTCGCCGAGGGGAGCGAAGAGCGCGCCTGGCAGCACGCCAGAGAGGCCATGCAGCGGCGCGCACAGCTGCAGGCCAAGGAAAAGATGTTGCGAGATATGTACGCTCTCCTTGAGCGCACCAATCACGAGCTGGAGCTTGCGCGGCGGGAAGCCGAACAGCTCAAGGAGATCAAGGCGCGCTTCGCTGCTCAGATAAGCCATGAGCTGCGCACGCCCCTCAACCTCATCCTGGGCTTCAGCCGCATGATGTACCGCTGCCCAGAAGCCTATGGCGACGTCCGCTGGACTCCGGAGCTGCGGCTGGACATTTACGAGATCTACCGCGCCAGCCGTCACCTTTCAGAGCTCATCGACGATATCCTGGATCTGGCCCGCATTGAGGCCAACCGGCTGCCCCTCAAGCTCGAGAGGACCGACCTCGCGGAGCTCGTGCGCGATGCCGCTGCTACCGCCCGGAACCTGTTGCGCACCTCAGCCGTGACACTTGAGGTAAACGTACAGGAGAATCTGCCGCCCGTCTTGGCGGACCGCACGCGCGTTCGCCAGGTGCTCCTCAACCTCCTCAACAATGCCATTCGCTTCACCGATTCCGGCTCGATCACCGTCTCACTGCGTGCGGAAGCTGGAGAGGTGCGCCTGAGCGTGGTGGATACTGGAGTGGGCATCCCTCCTGAGGAGCTCGAGAGCATCTTCGACGAGTTCGCCCAGGCCAAGGGCAGCGATGACCGTGGCGGCACTGGCCTCGGCCTTGCCCTCTGCAAGCAGATCGTGCAGCTGCACGGAGGGCGCATCTGGGCCGAGAGCGCGCCCGGCCAGGGGAGCGCTTTCCACTTCACCATCCCCATCCCGGAAACGGGCGCCGCTCGCTCGCGCCTGCGCTACTACCGGCCGGCCGGCTGGCAGCCCCCACTGCCGCCAAACCCCCTGGGCAAAGTGGCCGTGGTCCTTGCCCCCGACGAGGGCGCGGGCCGCGCGGTGGCGCGCCACCTTGAGGGCTACCGCGCCATCATCCTCACCCGCCTGGATTCACTGCCAGAGGTGGTAGAGCAAGAGCACCCGGCCGGCATCGTCCTCGTGAGCGATCCGCTCTCCCCACAAGCCAGGATTGCCGCGCCTGAGGACATCTGGCAACTTGTGGGGCGGCCCGACCTCGGGGTCATCGAGTGCAGCGTGCCCATGGAGAGCCTGGCCTGCCGCTTTTTGGGCGTGCAAGCCTACCTCACGAAGCCAGTTGAGCCCGAGCAGTTGCTTGCCTGCATTCGGGGCACTGGCACCAAGCCGCGCCGCATACTCATCCTCGATGACGAAGCGGCGTTCCGCTCGCTAATGGAACGCGTTTTGAGCAGCGAGTATCCGCAAGCCACTGTCGAGGCCTGCAGCAATGGCGCGGAAGGGCTCGCCTGCCTGACGCAGCGGCGCTTTGACCTTGTGCTCCTGGACCTGGCCATGCCGGGCGGGAGTGGCGTGGAATTCTTGCAGAGAGCAAAAGAGAGCGGCCTCTTGCGGGAGGCAAAGGTCATCGTGCTCACAGGTGCCCCATACGTGGAGGAGCTTGCCAAGCGCTTTCCGGCGCGCCTGCAGTTCAGCCGGCAGGCCCAACCGGATGCCCGCTGGCTCACATGCCTGCGGGCCCTGCTCGATTCGGCCCCGGCCGACTACACGCGCCCAAGGCTGCATCCAGCGCCGCCACGAGATCCTCAGCCAGCACCGGCTTCTTGAGGTAGCCCTGCGCCCCAAGCAGCCGCGCCAGCGCCGGCTCGTACAGCACCGAGCAAACGATTATGGGCACATCTGCAAGCTCGGGCTGACGGCGCAGCTCCTGCAGCAACTCCCAGCCATCCTGGCCGCGCATGAGCACATCGAGAACGATCGCCGCTGGCCTCTCCCTCTGCAGCTCCTCCTGCGCTTCCCTTGCCGAGCGCACGAGCACCGGCCGGTAGCGGCTGCCGCTCAGGTAGCGGCGGTACAGGTGCAGCATGTTCTCGTTATCATCTATGACGAGCACTGGGAGGGAGCGGCCAGCCTGGAAGGCCAGCCGCAGCCCGAGGAAGCTGCCATCCTCGGCGCGCAGCCACTCAAGCTTGCCCTCCTGCGCTGCCATAAGCGCCTCGGCCTGCACCAGGCGCTCCGCTAACGCGCGGGCCAGCGCGGCCGAGCCATGGGGCACCAGCAGCAGCTCGATGCCCGGTCGGCCGTTCGGCCCAACTGCGCGCAAGCTCAACCCCTTCAGCGGCTCGTGCTCAAGGCTCACTTCGATGAGCACGCTCAAGGAAAGGAGCAATGCCTGACGGGCAAGCGCCGCATCGCAGAGGCAGCGCAAGGCAGGGGCGCGGTCGAGCCAGGCATCAAGAGAGAGGCCGGCATCCTGCGCGAGCGCCCGCGCCAGGGGCAGTGAGGCACGCAGGAGCTCCTCCACGGCGTGCTCCTGGAGCTGCACACCGAATGCCTGCACCTCCTCGTGCAGCTCGGCCGGGGCACCTGCCGCGCCGGAAGCCGCACGCCGCTGCCAGAGGTAAGTGGCCACGGCAAGCAGCCCCTTGGCGTGCTCCCGCCGGAACTGCCTCGGGCTGATATGCAGCCGCTTTATGATCTCCTCGGTCGGGCGGCCAGCCACGTACC
>JAPWUW010000418.1 GCA_028275325.1 Anaerolineae bacterium
CCTCTCATGGACGGGTTGCAGGAGTTGGGGCCCGAAATCCCTGAGATCATCATGCGCACTGGAGACCAGCGCGATTCCCTGACGCTTGGCCGCCTTACTGAGATGGTGTGGATGCCATCGGGGCCAGGCCGCGAATGGGCATCCCTCCTCGTGCTTGAGGAATCTGGCGCTCTAATCGAGTACGAGCCGAGTACGGGGATCCGCACCTGGGCGCAGACCCCGCTGCGCGCTCTCGCGCAGCCCCTGCTGCTTGCTGGGTACGAGGGCCGGCTGGTAGTACTCGATCGAAAGGGGCAGCGGCTCCTGGTTTACGAGCCGACCGGCGGGGCATACCAGAGCGAGCCTGTGCAGTACACGAGCAGCCAACTAATGCTTGGCGGCGTTGTCGACATGGCGGTTGACGGGGAGGTTTACCTCCTGTATGCAGACGGGCTCATGGTAAAGCTGCGGGGTGGGGAGCCACAGGCCTTCAAGCTCGAGAGCATCCAGCCCCGGATAAAGCAGCCGGTGGCGCTGTGTGTGACACCAGCTACAGCCCAAAGCCCGGGGCACGTCTACGTCGCCGATGCAGGCAACCAGCGCATCCTGCAGTTCCGCAAGGACGGCACGTTCGTGCGGCAGTTTAGGCCCAAGCGGGGTTCGGATGCCTTTCGAGAGCTGAGGAGCGTGTACGTGAACGAGGCCGCGCAGAAGATGCTGATTCTCACGGCGGAGGGCCTGTATATTGCCAATATCCCCGCGGAGTAGCGAAACGCAGTGGGCTGCCGTGCCGGGGGTCAAGGTTGCAAGGCGCTGCCTAGTGCTCCTAGAATGGCGTAAACCGTTGCCTGCGCCTGTAGCTCAACTGGACAGAGTAGCGGTCTTCGAAACCGTTGGTTGCGGGTTCGAGTCCCGCCAGGCGCGCCTTCACCCTGCAGCATCGTCTTGTGCTGGCGCAGCCGCCCAGGCGCTTCTCCAGCGCCGTAATGCTTCCGCGGGAGAAAGTGTCGCTTCCTCAAAGATCTGCCGCACGGCTGGGCGCGCGTATATGGCGTAAACCTTCCTCGTGGTGCTGATGTCAGCATGGCCAAGGATCTCCTGGATGGCTTCCAGGGGCGCGCCCTCGTTCAACAT
Organism: Anaerolineae bacterium; assembly: GCA_028275325.1. Lineage (GTDB taxonomy): Bacteria > Chloroflexota > Anaerolineae > DRVO01 > DRVO01 > JAPWUW01. The sequence goes on from JAPWUW010000418.1 coordinate 1,114, forward strand.
TTGGCGTGCCCTGTAGTGGCGGAAGTCATGTGGGGTCACCTCGATACCCACTGCCTTGGCTCCTTCTTTCACGATGGCCCAGAGCCGCGCGGCTGTCAGCCGGTGGCCGTAATCCCGCCCGTGAGAGATGAACAGGGGCTGGTAGGTATCGGCTCTAGCCTTGACATAAGCTGCAATCGCACGCCTCGCCTCTTCTGTCAGGAATATGAGCCGCTGCTTCCCTCCCTTGCCTGTGATGACGACCTCGCTCTGGCGGCCGTCGGCGACGTGCTTGCGGTCGAGGGACGCCACTTCCGCTATACGCCCAGCGGTGGAATAAAGGGTGTGCACAATGGCCCTTGCCCTAAGGATCCTCAACCGCGCCAGATGATTGGCCCTGCCCTCGCCGCTCGGCAGGGCAAGGGTGTCGTAGTACTGGATAATCAGCGGCAAGCCAGGATCCGGTGTAGGCGCCGGGTAGGGGGTCCCGCGTTGAGGCCGCCGCAGGCGCGCGCGCGCTTTCTCGACCGAGAAGCCCGGAGGAAGCAGCTCATGGGTGAGCAAAAACGAAAGGAAGCTTGAGAGGGCAGCCAAATACGTGCGCACCGTGAAGGCCGATCGACCGTGGTCCTCCAGGTACAGGCGGAAGCCCTCCAACACCGTTTCGTCGATGTCGCCCAGCCTCAGGTCACCCATTGAGGCCGAGGACTGGCTCGAGAGGAAACGCAAGAGTTCGGCAAGTGCTGCCCTGTAGGTGCGCTCCGTGTTGCGATTGTGCCGCAGCTGCGCAAGGAAAGCCTCTACCGCTGCCGCAAGCTCGCCGGCAGATTTGCCTTGCACTGCTTCTTCACCCAAATGAGCCCTCCCGAGCCAGCCTCACTGCTGTCGCACCGTGAGCACTTGCGCTGCATGCACCGTGCCAAAACACGTAGCGCCCGACAGGGCCCTAAATGACCCAGAGGTCGAGCAAGGGCAGGGGCAAGGGAAGCAGCGGGAACATCTGGCGCAACGCGACAAGCTCGTCGCGCACTGCAGTGTCGGGCAGAGCTCCGAAAAGGGCTTGCAGCAAGGCACCACCATCGCGAAAGCCGACGATCCTCGCCGGTGTACTGACGAAAACACCGCGCTCAGAGGAAACCGCGCGCAAGGCGCCGCCCTTAGCCCGAATGGACAGGGGATCCATTGACCTCATCAGCGCTTCCGGCGCCGTCAGCACAAAAACGCCCCGGCTCCGCAGTGCCCGATACTCGTATCCCAGCCGTGCCAACATACTCCCAAGCGAGTCGTGCCAGGGCACCGGCACTGCCACAGGACAGCGCTTTGCCTCCTGCCAGCATCGTAGGCCCTCCATAAGCAGCATGCGGTCTCCGGCAAAATCGCACACCAGGCCAGGCGCACCTTCTTGGCAGGGTGAGTGAACGGCAAAGCTTGCCACAGCTTCTCCAGCCTCCTCCACGATGATGATGTCTAGCGGGCGCCCCTGCGCGTGCCGGTGCTTCAGCAAGAGCTGCATATCTTCAGCAGTGCATAATATCCGCGTCGCTTCTAGAGCCCTCAAGCCCAGAAGCACTCCGACATC
>JAPWUW010000417.1 GCA_028275325.1 Anaerolineae bacterium
CGCCAGATGTTCGGCGAGCAAAGGCGCATGCGCTTTCGGGGCAGTTACTTCCCCTTCACGGAGCCAAGTGTCGAGGTCGACATCGACTGCATCCTCTGTGGAGGCAAGGGCTGCCGTGTCTGCAAGTACACTGGCTGGCTGGAGATCGCAGGGGCGGGCATGGTGCACCCCGTCGTGCTGCGCAATGGCGGCTATGACCCCGAGGAGTTCAGTGGCTTTGCCTTTGGCATGGGGCCTGAGCGCATTGCCATGCTTCTCTATGGCATCGACGACATCCGCCATTTCTTCGCCAATGACCTGCGTTTCTTGGAGCAGTTCTCCTGAGCATTGTGGAGGAGTGGGCCATGCGTGTGCCGTTGAGTTGGTTGAAGGAGTTCGTGGACATAACCCTGCCGGTCGATGAGCTCGCTGAGCGGTTGACCCTGGCCGGCCTGGAAGTGAAGAGCATCGAGCGCATTGGCGATTGGTGGGATAGAGAGCGGATCCTGGTGGGGCAGATTCTTGCGGTGGAGCCGCACCCCAATGCCGACCGGCTCACGCTGCCGGTCGTCGATTACGGCGGGCCAGAGCCCATCCAGGTGGTGACGGGTGCGCCGAATGTGCGTGTTGGGGACCGCGGCCAGAAGGTGGTGCTCGCCCTGGAGGGGGCGACGCTCATTGACGGACATGCAGATGATGGCCGGCGCTTCACCCTGAAGGCGAGCAAGATCCGCGGCGTGCGTTCTGCGGGCATGGTCTGCTCGGAGAAGGAGCTTGGCCTTTCTGATGACCATGAGGGCATCCTCATCCTCCCGGAGGATGCGCCGGTGGGCACGCCCCTGTGCGAATACCTTGGCGATATTGTGCTGGAGCTTGACCTCACGCCGAACCTTGCCCGCTGCTTTTGCGTGATTGGGGTGGCGCGAGAGGTTGCGGCCCTCACCGGAGCTGCGCTCAGGCTCAGCCAGCCACTGATGCGGGCGCAGGGCTACCCTGCCAGCCAGCAGGTGACGGTCCGCATTCAGGATCCGGATCTGTGCGCGCGTTACTGCGCTGTGATTGTGCGGAATGTGCAGGTTGGGCCCTCTCCGTTCTGGATGCAGCGGCGGCTGCGGCTTGCTGGCCTGCGGCCGATAAACAACGTTGTGGACATCACCAACTACGTCATGCTGGAATGGGGCCAGCCGCTACATGCCTTCGATTACGACCTGCTGCACGGCCCCAGCGGTGGTCGGCCGCCGGCCGAGCGGCCAGCGATAGTCGTGCGGCGGGCCAAACGTGGCGAGCGCATCACGACGCTCGATGGCGAGGAACGCGAGCTCGACGAGGACATTCTCGTCATTGCTGATGGAGCTGGGCCAGTAGCAGTAGCTGGGATCATGGGCGGCCTTTCCTCTGAGATTGGCCCGCAGACGCGCAACGTTCTCATCGAGGCGGCAAGCTTCGATATGATCGGCAACCGCATAGCCTCGCAGAAGCTGCGGCTCTCTTCGGAGGCTTCAGCGCGGTTCGGGCGCGGGGTGCCGCCGGTGCTTGCTCCACTTGCCGCGCAGCGGGCGGCGGAGCTCATGCGCACGCTTGCGGGAGGCGTCATCCAGCAGGGAATAGTGGAGGATTACCCTGTGCGCCAGCAGCAGCTCACGCTCACTCTCCGGCCGGCGCGCGCGCGGGCTGTTCTGGGGCTTGAGCTCGGCGAGGAGGAAATGGAGCGGATCCTGGAGGCCCTCGGCTTCACGGTCCACCGCACAGATGGCACGTGGCTTGTGGATGTGCCGCAGACGAGGCTCGATGTTTCCATCGAGGAAGATCTGTACGAGGAGTTGGTGCGCATATACGGCTACGACCGGCTCCCGGGCACGCTCATGCGCGATGAGCTGCCGCCCCAGCACGATGACCGCAGCTTGCGCGGCGAGGAGCTGGTGCGCGATGTGCTGGTGACCTGTGGCCTTCAGGAGGTCATCACCTACTCCTTGCAGGATTACCGACTGCACCTGCCCTTTGCCGCACCTGGCGCGCTCGGGGAAGGGGATTTCGTGCGCGTGCTGAACCCCCTTGCAGCCGACAGGCAGTGGCTGCGCCGCTCGCTCCTGCCTGGCCTGCTGCTTGCGGCCCGCGATAACCTGCGCCATCACGAGCTTGTGCGCCTGTTTGAGGTCGGCCGGGTGTTCCTCCCCGTTCCGGGCGAGAAGTTGCCCGCTGAGCCGGCAAGGCTTGGCTTTGTCATCGCTGGGCCACGCGAACCCACAAGCTGGCGAGAGAGGGAGCCGCGCGAAAGCGATTTCTTCGTCGCCAAGGGCATCGTAGAGGAGCTGGCGGCCCGCCTAGGCGTGCCGATCGCCTACCGTGCGGTTGAGCGCCCGGGAATGCACCCTGGCCGCACCGCAGCGCTTCTTCTGCCCTCTGGCGAGGAGCTTGGTGTGCTCGCTGAGATTCATCCGCAGGTGCGGCAGACTTTCGATTTGCCGCCGGTGCGCGTGGCGCTGTGCGAGCTTGCGCTCGATGCGCTCCTTGCGCATTGGCAGGAGCACCGGGCTGTTGTCAGCCCCTCTCGCTTCCCGGCTGTGTACCAGGATATCGCCATGATCCTGCCGGTTGAGGTGCCAGAGGCCAGTGTGGAACAAGAGATCTGGCAGGCAGGCCGGCCGCTTCTTGTGGGCGTCAAGCTCTTTGACGTTTACAGTGGGGAGCCTAT
>JAPWUW010000421.1 GCA_028275325.1 Anaerolineae bacterium
TGCTCCCGGCCCAGTGCCTCATGGTCGGCAATGACCCCGAGCACGACATTGTGCCCGCAAGAGAGGCGGGAATGCGTACCTACCTCGTCCATGATGGGTGCGAAGGGCCGCAGGACACAGGCGCTGCCGATCGTTGCGGCACCCTTGAGCAGCTTGCCCTGGCCCTGCGCGGGGGCGGGCTCGCAGGCTGCCTTTGAGGGTCGGCTCGTTTCCTGCCCGCCCCTACGGGTAGATGCCGCGCAGGAGCGTGGCGTCGTGCACACGCTTGACGGCGACCATTGTCGCTGCCGTGCGCATGCTCACCCCCTCTTTGCGCGCCGTGTCCATCACCTCAGCGAAGGCGCGATCCAGAAGCCCCTGCAGGCGCCGCTCGATTTCCGTTTCGGTCCAGAAGAGGCGCTGGATATCCTGCACCCACTCGAAGTAGGAGACGACCACGCCGCCGCTGTTGGCCAGGATGTCGGGCACGACAAAGATTTCCTTTTGAGCCAGGATCTCGTCGGCGGCGGGGGTGGTGGGGCCATTTGCGCCCTCCACGATCAGCCTGGCCTGGATCTTCTGCGCTTCCTGCGTGCGGATCGACATCTCGAGCGCTGCAGGGACGAGCACCTCGCAGGGCAGGCCCATGAACTCCTCGTGGGGGACGTTATCAGCCTCGGGATAATCGAGGACACTTCCCGTCCTCTGTTTGTGGGCGAGGACTGCCTTGGGGTCCAGCCCGTTGGGGTTGTAGATGCCACCGCGGCTATCGCTCACGCCCACGATGAGGCAGCCGGATTCGTGCAGCAGCGTGGCCGCCCAGGAGCCGACATTGCCGAAGCCCTGGATGAGCACGCGCGCTCGCCGCAGCGGGAGCCCGAGGTGCTCCATGGCTCGCACGGTGCAATAGTGGACGCTGCGGCCGGTTGCGCTGCCGCGGCCTGCTGAGCCGCCGATGAGCTCTGGCTTGCCCGTAACCACTGCCGGGACGGAGTAACCCACGTGCATGCTGTACGTATCCATGATCCAGGCCATGATCTGGGGATCTGTGTTGACATCTGGCGCTGGAATGTCCGAATCCGGGCCGATGAGGATGCTGATCTCCGTGGCGTAGCGGCGCGTAAGGCGCTCCAGCTCCCGGCGCGAGAGCTTCTTGGGGTCGACGACGACCCCACCCTTGGCGCCTCCGTAGGGGACGTTGACAACGGCGCACTTCCAGGTCATCCACATGGCCAGGGCCCGGATCTCATCCAGGTTGACATCGGGGTGGTAGCGGATGCCGCCCTTGGTTGGCCCACGGACAGTCGAGTGGTGCACCCGGTAGCCCGTGAACATCTCCACCTCCCCATCGTCCATCAGCACCGGGAAGGTGACCGTGAGCTCCCGCTTGCACTGGCGCATCATCTTGACAACGCCCTTGCGCAGCTGCATGCGTTCGACGGCGCGGTCGAACTGCAGGAGAGCAACCTCATATGGGCTCATGCCATCGCTCAGCTTCACTTGCGCTTCCATCATCTCCTCCTATCCGCCCTGCAGGCCATATCGATGCGCAATAATGAAGTTTATTATCCCCGCCGCCCATGTGGGGGCAAGCTGCGGCTCTGGGCAGTTCTGGCCCTGACGGCAAGTGTCGGAAGGGCCGCAAAGGGCGCGCATGCAGCGCTATCCTTGCTGCAGGAGAACGGGCCGCAGTAAAAGAGCGTGGCTTTCCTCCATTGGGCTGATGGAGAAAAATGGTCGAACCACTGGCAAGGAGAGAGCTTGAGGGTTGGGCATGAGGAACAGGCAAGGGCACCTTGGTGCCAAACGGATGGTGGTAGCGGTATACGCCCTGGCAGCGGTGCACTTGGCCTGTGCCCTCTATGTGGGCGCTGCCATTTTGGAGGGCATGCCACACACTCAGGATGAAGTTGCCTACCTTTTCCAGGCAAAGGTCTTCGCATTGGGCCACCTCTACCTTCCCTCCCTCCCGGAGCCGGCGCGCCGCTTTTTCGACCACGAGTTCATCGTGAACAACGGCAAGTGGTACAGCAAGTACACGCCCGGTGGCTCCATGTTGCACGTGCCCCTTGTCTTCCTGGGGTTGCACTGGTTCACAAACCCGCTTCTGGGGACGGCCACAGTGATCGTGCTTTGCCGCCTTGCCGCACTCATAGCCGGCAGGCGAGCCGGCCTTGCTGCCGCCGCCATCCATGCCCTGAACCCCTTCAGCGTTTTGCTGTCGGCAAGCCATTTCTCCCACACTCCAGCGCTGCTTTTCACGCTCATCGCCCTGCTCGGCCCGTTGAGGGGTGCGCGCACTGGGAGGCGGGCCGATTGGGCCCTTGGGGGCGTCGGGCTTGGGCTTCTTCTTATCACCAGGCCGTACAACGCCCTGGTCCTCTGCCCGGTGGTCGGGGGCATCTTGCTCGCTTATGGGCTGAGGCAGCGGCGCTGCACAGGGTGCTGGCCGCTTGCCGAGTGGGGGTCGTTTGGCGCTGTGGCCCTCATTTTCCTGGGCTTGACGCTCCTTTACAACCTGGCGCTCACGGGCAAGGGGCTGCTCTTCCCGCAGCAGGCCTACTGCCCGTACGACCGCCCTGGGTTTGGGCTGCGCGCCGTCGAAACTCCCTACCCCAGGCCATTTGGCCCGGAAGAGGCGAAGAAGAACGTGCTGGCCAACTGGCGCTCTTTCCGGCA
>JAPWUW010000422.1 GCA_028275325.1 Anaerolineae bacterium
CAGCCGTGCGGGAGGGCAGGAAGGGCCACACCCCTTCCTGCCCTCCCAGGTCAAGCTACGGCTGATGACCCGTTCGCTCGCCGCATTCAGAGGCGGAGGAGGAAGGATGTTTCCATGCCTGTTTGCGCCCGGCTCGATCGGAGCCCTGATGCTCAAGAACCGCATCATCATGGCGCCCGTCTCCACTAACTTGGCGGGAAAGGACGGTGCAGTGACCGAGGAATTGGTCTCTCACTATGCGGAGCGGGCCAAAGGTGGAGTCGGGATGATCACGGTGGAGAACGTGTGCATCGCTCACCCGCTGGCACGCCATGGAGCCGCCCAGCCGCGCATTGACCACGATGCCTTCCTGCCTGGCCTGCGCCGCCTGGTGGAGGCCATTCACCGGCACGGGGCAAAGGCTGCCGTGGAGCTCGCCCACCCTGGAGGGCAGGCGGATCTGCGCTACACCGAAGGGCAGGCCCCGGTTGCCCCCTCGGCCGTGCCACGCCCCAGCGATGGCGTTGTGCCCAGGGAGCTATCGCGCGAAGAGATTCGGGAGGCGGTCAATGCCTACGTAGAGGCAGCGCGGCGGGCAAGGGATTCCGGCTTCGACGCGGTGGAGCTCCAGGCTTGCCATGGCTTGCTCATCAACCAGTTTCTCTCCCCTCTCTCCAACAAGCGACAGGACGAGTATGGTGGCCCCCGTGAGAATAGGGCGCGCTTCCTAGTGGAGATCGTGGAGGGGATCAAGCTTCGCCTGGGCTCTCAGTTCCCCGTGCTGGTGCGGCTGGTCGCGGAGGACTTGGCGGAAGGCGGCCTCACCCTGGAGGATGGCCGCTGGTTTGCCCGTCGGGTGGAGGAGGCCGGGGCCGATGCGATCCACCCGGATTTCGGTCTGGGAAGCAGGGAGAAGCGGCTGGAGCCGATGCCCTATCCCCAGGCCTGGCGGGTATACCTGGCCGAGGAGATCAGAAAGTCGGTCTCCATCCCGGTGGTAGCCGTGGGCGTCATCCGCGAGCCTCTGGTGGCGGAGGAGATCCTGGAAGCCGGGCGGGCGGACTTCATCGCCTTGGGGCGGGCGCTCATCGCCGATCCGGATTGGCCCCGGAAGGCGCAGGCTGGAGAAGAGCGAGCTATCCGACGGTGCATCGGTTGCAATGAGTGCGTGGTGGCTCGCCACGTAGAAGGGACACCGCTGCGTTGCTCCGTCAATGCCACCGTCGGCCGCCCGATGGAGGCCCGCCGTCTGGAGCCGACGGCTACGCCCAAACGGGTGGTGGTCGTTGGTGGCGGGCCAGCCGGGATGGAGGCGGCGCGTGTGGCGGCCCTGCGTGGGCACCGCGTCTGCCTCTTTGAGGGGGAGCCCATCCTGGGCGGCATGCTGAATGTGGCGTCGGTGCCACCTGGGAAGGAGAAGCTCAACTGGCTTACCGAGTACTTCGCCCACGAGTTGGCGGCCTTAGGGGTGGACGTCTGCTTGGGACGAACCCTTGACGCGAGCGGAGTGCGTGCCCTGCAGCCCGACGCGGTGATCATAGCCACCGGCTCCGAACCCCTCATCCCCGATATCCCCGGTGCGGATAGGCCCAATGTGCTTGTGGCCCAGGAGCTCCTGGCTAGGCGGATGCGCTTCGCGGCGCAACGGTTTGCTGTCGTCGGCGGGGGGATGCTAGGGTTGGAGGTGGCGGCCTACCTCGCTGAACAAGGGAACAGGGTGACCATACTGAAGCGATACGAAACGATCGGGCAGGGCATTGAGCCGCTGTACTGCGACTACCTCTTGCGGCATCTGAAGGATCACAACGTCGAGATCCTGAGCTGCGTTCGGGTGCAGGCCATCCAGGCAGAGGGGGTGTTGGTGCGGAATGAAGCGCAAGAGCAATGCCTTGTCCCCGTCGATTGGGTGGTGCTCGCGCGGGGGGCAAGGCCGAGGAACGAATTGGCACAGGCGATTCAAGACCTGACCCCCATCGTGGTTGGCGATGCCGTGGAGCCACGCAAGATCATTGATGCCATCGCAGAGGGATACACAGCGGCCCGGACGGTCTAGGCCAAGCGAGGGAGGCGGGCCTTTGTGGCGCTCCGAGTTCGCAGCGAGAGCAGATAGCACGGCGGCCTGGATAGCAGGGTGAGCGTTCGCTTTGGGCGTTGGCTGCACCGCGTGCTCCTCGGTGTGAAGGGCAGCCAGCCCAAAAATGCCCAGGCAGCGGCCAGCCCCCACGCTGGCGAGCAGCTTCTCGGCGCCGGTGCGCCAGTTCATCTGCCGGCAGGGGGCCGACGTCATGAGGTCGGGAAGCAGAGGGCGTGGGCGGCCAAGGTCTGCGCTCAGCATGGCATCCAGGTGGTCGCTGGCGCAGCAGGTGCTGTGGCACGGTTTAGGGGCCTTGGCTGCTGCCAAGACTGAACCACGGGGACGGTTGGCAGTGGCTGGCCGGGCAATGATGTCAGTTGTGCTGCTGGCGCTGGGCACGTCTGGCCTCGCTTTGCTGTTGCTCCTGGCCAGTGGCCCGGCAGTGGGCGTGCACACCCTCCGGGCCGACGACTCGATCCTGCGCCTGGCGGCGGAGAGCGGCTTCTCCCATGTGGTGCAGCTTCTCTCCTGGCAGGAGGTGGAGCCAGCGCCAGGTGAACTCTACTGGGAGTACCCCGACTGGCTGGTGCGGGCCTGCCAGCA
>JAPWUW010000423.1 GCA_028275325.1 Anaerolineae bacterium
CCTGCTGGCCACCTTCCATAAGCACGGCCCTATCGCAGAGCCTCTCCACAGAGCCCAAGTCGTGAGTGACGAGGAGGATCGCTGTGCCCTCGGATTTCAGCCGCTGGATCCTCTCCAGGCAGCGATGGGCAAAGGCCTGATCCCCCACAGCAAGCACCTCGTCTATGAGCAGGATCTCAGGAGCCAAGCACGCCGCCACAGCAAAGCCCAGCCGCATGCTCATGCCGGAGGAATAGAAGCGCACCGGGGAATCGATGAACTCCCCAATGCCGGCAAATTCCGCGATCTCCTCGAAGCGCCGTTCGAGCTCCTGCCGCCGCATGCCGACCAGCGCGCCCGTGAGGAAGACGTTCTCTCTCCCGGTGAGATCCGGGTGAAACCCAGCCGTGAGGTCCAGCAGCGCCCCGATGCGCCCCCGCACCGCGACGTGGCCGGAGGTCGGCCGGATCACGCCCGAGGCGATGCGCAAGAGCGTGCTCTTGCCGGCGCCATTGGGCCCGATCACCCCCACGACTTCGCCCGGCGCGACGGCCAGCGTGAAATCCCGCAGCGCCCACAGCTCGCGCGTCCCGCCCTGGCGCCGAAAGGCCCCGAGGAATAGCTCCATCAGCGAGCGGGGCCGATCCTGCCGCCACAGGAAGCGCTTGGAAACGCTTTCGAACGCGATTGCTGGTTTGCTCACCACACCGCCCGGTAGCGACTTCCTACTCCACAGTTATGTACACCGGTTCCTCGCCAATGAGCAATCTTACGAACCCATCGACGGCTCGATCCAGATCGCCAGGCCCACCATCGACGATGACAACTGGCGCCGCCTCCAGCAAATCGGCCCTGCTCGGGTTGGTCACAACCTGGACGCGCCTGGCCAGGACCGGGATAGTGACGGTGGGCGCCTGACTTTCCCCAGCAAGCCTGTTCGCCCAGGCCACAAGCTTGCGCGCACCGTCGGCGCGCCGGTAGAACCAGTAGGCCTCATAGCGCCAGGCTGTGGGGGATGGGGTTGCCTCTTCGTGCGCCGGGCCACTGTAGCGGAAGCCGTGCAGCTGCTGCGCCATCGTCCTGTAGGCCCAGTATGCCGGCTTGGGGTCGTTCAGGTCCCCATTGCGGAACAGGCCGTGTAGCTCTGTGGGGATGTGGGGCGGGCCGTCGAAGACTGCAAACCAAGCCAGCCGCTGCACGCCAACCGAAAGTCCGCGCACGAACATCTGCACCAACCTGTTGGCCTGCTCTCGCTCGCCTGCGCCATTGGGATCAGGCGGGTAGGACCAGAAACCCATCTCCGGCGAGATGAGCGCTCGAGAGCGCATGCGGGTTTCCACGCCGCGGCTCGCGCCGGTCTCGTAAAGCGCGCGCAACTTATCCGGCCAGCTGGCCATAGTAACGGGGTAGTAGTGCACGGCCAACATGTCCATGTGCTGATCAGCGCCTGCGGCGATGGCATCGGCCATGAAGTGGCGATAGTAGATGCCCGTGCGGTTCGGGTTCGTTGGCGTTGGGTAAACTGTGTCCGTGAAGTAATCGAAGGCGATGCCGCCGTTCATGACGACAGCGTCAGGGGCCACTGCTTTGATGGCTTGGTACACCCTGGCAAGCATGGCCGCGTATTCTGCGCCGTGCTTGCCCCAGCCACCTTTGAACTCCTCGCCTCGGCGCGGCGGCTCCACGCCGTAATCCGGCTCGGCAAAGAAGGACCAGTACTTGACCACAGGGCTGCCCGGGGCGTCGCGCGTGCCATCGCCATCGTACCTTTCCGCCGCCTCCCGCACGAAAGCAGCAAGCGCGTCAAGATCCATCCCTGGCCCCCCGCCGGGGTAAGGGTAACTGCCCCTTGCCCACTCCGGCACGTTGACGAGCAGCACGCAGACGTCCATGCCCGCATTCTTGGCCCTCAGGAACTTCTCGTCATACCCATCCCAGCGCCAGTCCGTCGCGCTGGAGGGCTGCACGTCGGCCCAGCTCAGCATCGTCACAACCCACGAGGCCCCAGCTGCCTTCATCCTGGCCAAGCCAGCGGCGTCGGAGATAACCCCGTACATGTCGATGCCAAAGGGGGAAACCCATTCGGGGTCGGCCAGGAGCCCGGGCACATATTTACCAACAAGGGGGAGGTAGACGGCGTGAGGGCTCTCGGCACGCGCTGGCAGCGCCAATGCCAGCGCTGCTCCCACAGCAAGGGCGATGCCCAGCAAACGAGTGAAGTAGCACCTGAACGCGGCTGCAATTTGCTTCACCATCTCTTGACCTGCTCCTGCAATATGGACTTCGCGATCACTTGAAGGTCGCGGCGCAGGCCGAAAAGGCGTACGCTGCCATAGCGAGCGCGGCCACAACCCAGAGCACAATAAGGTATCGGCCAAACCGCCCAGAGCTTGAGGCCCAAGAACCATAGCCGATGAGCACAGCAGTGGGCAACAAGCTCGGGAAAAGGTACCTTCCCTGCGACCAGCTCCCGTAAGGAGAGTAGTACACGACGAAGCTCCCCCACACGATGAGGCAGCTTGCCAGGATGCCCGTGGCGTACACGAGCAGGCAAAGCCAGCCGCGCCCGGCCAAGGGGCCAGGCCGAAAGAGCCTCAGGATAAGCCCGAGGAAGGCAGCAGCGCCTGCCCCGATGGTGGCGCGGTAAAAGGCGCTTGGCATAGGCATCGCCATCCA
>JAPWUW010000425.1 GCA_028275325.1 Anaerolineae bacterium
TACGGCGAGGGCACTGGAGCGATGCTTGCCCTTCTGGCTGCTGCTGAGACGCCAGCGCGAGGGGTGGCGCTTCTCAGTCTGGCCGTGGAGGATGGTCGAATCCGGCCGTTCTGGGAAGATGTGCGCCCCGGAGTTCCAGCGCGTTTGGAGCGAGAAGCGCAGATGCTCAAGCGCAAGGTTGAGGGTGTGCTGGGTGACATCCGCGTGCCCGTGGTTCTGCTCGAGCCCACCAACGGGAGGGATAGTCAGCCGGACTACCGGTGGCTCTTGGGCCGCCTTGGGACGGACAACTGGCGCGTGGAGGTTGTGCCAATTGCTGGGCGAGATGAGTTCCTGCGCAGGCTTGCCAACAGCCTGGGGTCTTTCATCCGCGGTGACGCGAGCAGGTAGCCTTCCTCATGGGACGAGCGGTTACTTCATCCGAGGAGGAATGGGTGCGCTCTTTGCGTTTCCATGCCGTCGTGTTTTGCCTGTACTTCGCCCTGGCAATTGCGCTCACATATCCGGTTGGGCGCGCGCCATCGCGGTTTGTCCCCGGATCCGATCTCTGGGCCTACGATGAGTATACGTTCCTGTGGAACACTTGGTGGTTCAGAGAGTCCGTGATTGCGCACGGGCGCAGCCCCTTGTGGGCAGACAGCATCTTTGCGCCGGTGGGCGTGCGCTTAGTGCTCTACACCTTTAACTTCCTGCAGTGCGCGCTCGCGCTGCCGCTGTACCCAACTGTGGCCCTGCCCCTGGCAACAAACCTCACATTGTGGGTGCAGATGGCGATGGCCGGGTACTGCGGCTTCTTGCTTTCGTGTTTCGCGGTCCGCAGAGCCTCGAAGGTGAGCCCGGCCGTGGTGCGGCTGGCTGCTGTGCTGGGCGGGCTGGTCTGTGGCTTCGCACCGAGCCGGTTCGTCTACCTTGCGCTCGGCCACTACATGATGGTCGCTACGATGGGCCTGCCGCTTTTTGTGCTCTTTCTCTGCCGTGCGCTGGAAGGTCGGCGCGGCTGGTGGCGCGGTGCCATCCTCGCCGGGTTCGCTCTCGCCCTTGCGGCCTATGCGGAGATGACCTTTGTTCTCTTTGCGGCGCTCGCGGGGGCGATCATCGTGCTCACCGCCCGGGAGCCGTCGTTAGTTGCCCGACTGGGGCGGCTGGCGGTGGCCGGGGCTGTGGGCTGTGTCCTCTACTTGCCTGTCCTGTTGCCGGTCGTGCGCGAGGGACTGAGGGGTGGTTACGCTCTCGCAGGTTGGGGAGGTGCCGTCTCCCTTTCGGCTGACCTTGTTGGGCTATTTACGCCTACTCCGCTCAGCCCCCTCTGGCGGGGCAGGAGCTGGAATGCTGAGCTCCAGGCCGTGGCGGCAGGTACTGGCTGTTTCAGCGATGTGAACACGTTTTTCATTGGCTATGCGACGCTTGGGCTGGGCCTGGCTGGTGCCATAGCGGGCCGCGGGCGCGCGCGCCCATGGCGCTGGCTCTCCGTTGTCGCCGTGGTGTTCAGCCTTGGGCCGCTGCTGCATGTTGACGGCAGGTATTTGTTCTACCTGGACGGGCTGCAAACGACGTTGCCTCTACCGTATGTTCTGCTGCACTACATCCCGCTCGTGAGCGCTGGTCGGGCCCCCAACCGCTTCAGCGCACTTGCGCTTGTCGGCCTTGCGCCTTTGGTGAGCCTGGGCGCGGCAGCCATCCTGGCCCTGGGCAGGCGGTGGTGGCAGCAGTCCCTGCTGTGCGCTGTGGCAGCGGTGCTGCTTGTGCTGGATGGGCTCAGCACGCCCATGCCCGTCACCAGCGCGTCGGTGCCGGCACCGTACAGGGCGCTGGCTCAAGAGGATGAGGATCACACATTGCTCGTTTTGCCGTTTGGGCTTCGCCACTCCTTCGGGGTCTATGGGGCGGAGAACACGAGAGTGCAGTATTTTCAGTCGGTCCACGGCAAGCGCCTCATTGGCGGGAACACTTCGCGCGCACCAGCGGATACCTTCTCTTACTATGAGCGCGTGGCGCCGCTCCGGGTGCTGATGGACATCGAGGGGTACAAGGGGTGGGATCCTTCAGCGGCTGGTGAGCTGGCAAAGGATTTTGCTTCGCTTGTGCGCTTGCTTGACGTGCGCTACGTGGTAGTCCATGCGCCCCTGCCGGGGAGGCTCCCCTATGCGGATACGTACGGCCAGGCCTTCGCTTACGTGGCGCGTTTGCTGCCGTTGCGCAGAGCTGCTGTGGACCAGGCGGGCGAGGTTGCCGTTTTCCGCATCGAGCGCAGCCAGAGTGAGGCAGCGCTCGAGGTAAGGGCTGACCGACCGGGCGACGAGCTCTACTTCGGGCCGGGCTGGGGGCCGGCTGGGGAGCTCATCGCGGGCGTGCCGGCACGGTGGGCTGTGGGCAGGCAGGCGGAGCTGTATCTGCCGGTGCTAACCGACCACTCAGGCGCGCTGCTCGCGCTGGAAGCCCGGCCGTTCGAATGGGGAGAGGGCGTCGCGCAGACGATGAAGGTCGAGTGCAACGGTGTTCCAGTCGCCTCTTTCACTCTCGCACCGTCGTGGCAGCAGTACACGGTTGCCATTTCCCCGGACTTGCAGGCAAGGCCGTATAACCGCATCCGCCTCGAGTTCGGCTATGCGGTGCAGCCTGCCAAGGTGCTGCCTGGTGCCTACGCAATCGG
>JAPWUW010000424.1 GCA_028275325.1 Anaerolineae bacterium
TGGCCGTGCAGGGCTGCCCCTGCACCTCGAAAAGGCGCAAGATGAAGGGCCCGCGCGTCCACTGCCCTTGCCGGAGCTTCAGCGCCGTGAGGACGGCGCTCTCTGGCTCAAGCCGCAGCAGGCCGAGCTCTGGGGGCAGCGCGGCCTTGAGCCCTGGCGCCCCCCAGGGCGAAAGCACACCCGCCCTCTTGAGCTCTTGTCTTGCAAGGATGGGCAGGTTGAACGCCAGAGCCTCGCGCGCGACCGCCGCTGAGCCCACCCCAGCCCCATGTGGCCACAGGGCGTAGTGGAATTCGTGGCGGCCCACGTCGGCCGTTGGGTCCAGATCCCCAATGCCGCGCAGAAGTGTGAGCCGCAGGCAGCTGCCCTCGTAGTCGTGCCCGAAGATCCCGCGGTTGAGGATGGCAACGCCACCATTGCCGTCGCCCGTCCAGGCAAACCGATGCGCGGCGCACTCCGCGCCATCGGCCTGGCGTAAGACGTGGCCGAATGGCATGCCGTAGAGGGCCGCTCGGCCGGCACGAGCCAGAGGGAAAGCCACCTTCAGGGCTGCATCGCGCTCGCGCCAATCGCAGACGGTGCGCAAATACACCTGCGGCAGGCCGCTGTAGAGCGTCACGTAGCGGCGCAGGCGCGAATCGCCCAGAATGCTATCGACCGCAAGAGTTGCCCGCACGGGCCCATGTTCCACCAGCCGCACCTTTTCGCAAGCGCCCGTCTCTATGATGGCCCCTGTTGGCCAGTAGATCCAGGCGCTCGCCCTCGTTGGATCCTCGGGCAGCAGCTGCAGGACGTTCGCCGGGCCAGCCAGCACCTCCTGCCCGCTTTCCTTGGCAAGGAGGCTCACTATATTGCCGCTCGTGCCGTCCAGCTCAAGGCGCAGGCAGGAATTCTCGAGGCCCAGGGGCCGTGCACTCAGGTCGGATGCCACGGCCTCAGCGGTCGGAAAAAGGCGATAGAGCCGGTACCCGAGCGGTGGCAAATCCCTGGCCACAAAGGCGAGCTTGATCAGGCTCCAGTGGCTGCCATTCCGCCGGGATATCACCTGCACAGGGGTGGCGTTGCCACGCCCATCCACAAGGGAAAGCTGCTGTGGCGTCTTCGGCAGCTGCAAAGCAACCTCAACGGGGCCGGTGCGCGGCCAGGGGCAAGGGTTGAAGACGACGATGGGCACTCCCTCCCCGCGCGTGTCCAGGCGCGCCCCAAGCTCTGCAAGCGCCGTCTCCTGCAGCGCCCGCACATCCCGGCGCAGGCGGCGCAGCTCCCGCCGATTGTCCTGGTAAACCGGCCGGCGGGCAGTCCCGGGCAGGTCGTCGTGGAAGGTGTGCCGCAGCAGGCCAGCCCAGGCGCTATCGAGCTCAACGCGGGGGTAGACGGGCTTGCGCTGCCAGAGCGTTGCCAGGGCAGCAAGCCTCTCGGCAACGAGGAGCTCGTGCTCCAGGAGGCAGATCTGCCGCTTGTTGGCGGCACAGGAGGTATAGGCACCGCGGCTGCTATCGGGCAGCTCCCCTCTATGAACCCGGCTAGGAGCAAGCTGGCTCTCCAAAGCGGCGAAAAACTGCGCCGGGAGGGAATGCACAAACCGCGGTGCCCCAGCCTGCGCGCGCAGGAGCGCAAGCACCTCCAGATCCTTCTCGTTGGGCCCGCCGCCGTGATCTCCCATCCCGTACAGCACGAGCATGTCGCGAAGGCCTGTTTGCTCCTGCCATGCCGCCGCAGCTTCGAGAACTTTCTCAGAAAGGGCGATCCCATAGCCGAGCGGCGCCTGGCAAACGAGAATGCGGCTGCCATCCGGCCCTTCCCAAAAGAAGGCAGGCATGCCCTTGGGCACCCCACGGATCATGAGCAGGTAACGGATGCCGCAGCCGGCCAGGATGCTCGGCAAGGTTGCGGCGTGGCCACTGAAGGCATCGGGGCACCAATCGACGAGGATCCTCTCCCCCAGGCCAGCCCTCCGCATGTACTGGGCGGCGAGCAAGTAGTGCCGCACGATCGCTTCCTCGCCTGTGAGCATGTGGTCGTACTCGCACCAGCCGCCGACAACGGCCCACCTTCCTCCAGCCACAGCTTCGCGCATGCGCCCGAAGAGCTCCGGGTGGTGCTGCTCCATCGCCTCATAGAGGCAAAGCTGGCTCTGGACGAAGGTGAACCCCGGCTCCTTGGCAAGAAGCTCAAGCACGGAGGCAAACGTCTCCGGCGCAAGCCGCTCAACCGTCTCACTCCACCGCCAGCGGTAGACGAGGTCGATATGCGCGTTTCCCATGAGGTGCACGGTAACGGGACAGGTTTCCCCAGCCACAGCCTCCTCCACCCTCCACCACATGCAGGCTGGCCAAATCATACCTCGCCAGCCAAATGTGGCAAGGCCGGCCCACGAGAGGGCGTGCCCAAGCCATCCGGAAGGTCAGGGTGCACATGGCTGACCCAACAGCAAGAGCAGCCTCTCCCTGGAGTTGCCCCTTGACGGAATGCCCCTTCTGGCCGCATTCTGCTGCTTGTAGGGCCGAAGCTGCCACTCCCAGCAGGATCTCATGGCAAGCTGAGCCAGAAACCACAGGGGACGCCAGGTGGGGCAACTTTGGGCAGGAGAAAAACAGGGCCAGCGTGCCCGGGCCAAGTGAGCGCTCTCAGAGCTCCGCGCTCCAACCGG
>JAPWUW010000426.1 GCA_028275325.1 Anaerolineae bacterium
TCCTCTACCCGATCGCCAACATGCACCTTACGCCGGAGCAAGGCCAAGAGCTCCTGGAGGAGTTCGAGCGGCTCGAGCAGGAGCAAATTGGCCCTGGCCGCCACGAAGAGCTGCACCGGCTTGCCGAAGGGCTGGCGGCTCGCTACCTGCAGCCGCATGCCCGCGCAGCCGAGATGCATCGCTGTTGCTGCCACGGCTGATGGAGAACGTTGAGGGCAGCTGAGCAGCCCTGCGGAGGTGCGCCCGTCGCTCCGCCGGCCTAAACTGGGAAGAGAGCTCGGGACAACTGGAGTGGCGGGCGGCGCCGTGAAGGACCAAGGCCAGTGCGTCGGGCTGTACATACATATCCCCTTTTGCCGCAGGCGCTGCCTTTATTGCGACTTCACCTCTTTTTCGGGGCACAGGCGCTGGTGGCAGCGGTATCTGCAGGTGCTCCTGCAGGAGATCAGGGAGCTATCTCCTCTGCGGCCCTGCACCCTTTACGTGGGCGGTGGCACCCCCACGGTATGGCCTGCGGCGTACCTCGAGGAGCTCATCAAGGCGGCGCGCGCCGCCGGGCTGGGCGAAGGGGCGGAGGCCACAGTGGAGGCCAACCCCGGCACCGTTGGGCCGCGCAAACTGGCCTTGCTGCGCCAGAGTGGCTACAACAGGCTGAGCCTGGGCGTACAGAGCACCAAGGACGAGAACCTCCGCCTCCTTGGGCGCCTTCATACGGCCCAACAAGCTCACTGCGCGCTGGCGCAGGCCCGCGCCGCCGGTTTTGCCAACATCAACATCGATATCATCTACGGGCTGCCGGGCCAGAGCCTGGCCGCGTTCAGGGAAGATCTGGAGAGAGCGCTTGAGTGGGAGCCAGAGCACCTCTCCGCCTACTGCCTCTCCCTCGAGCCCGGCACCCCCCTTGCTGAGATGGTGCGCAAAGGCCTGCTGCCAGAGCCCGATCCGGACCTGGCAGCGGACATGTACTGCCTGGCAGAAGAGCTTCTCGCCAGCGCCGGGTACGAGCATTACGAGCTCTCCAACTGGGCAAGGCCCGGTTTCGCTTGCCGCCACAATCTGCTATACTGGCGGTGTGAGCCCTACGTGGGCTTGGGCGTCAGCGCTTACTCCTTCATCGATGGCAAGAGATTTGCCCGCACCGCAGACCTTGCAAGCTACGTCCGGCTGCCCGTTGCGCAGAGGATAGCCTTCAGCGAGAGCATCGATGGTGCTCTGGCTATGTTCGAGGCGGCAATGCTTGGGCTGCGCCTGGTGCAGGGGTTGAGCAGAGAAGCCTTTGCCGCCCGGTTCGGTGTCGATCCGGTTGCCCTGTATGCGGAAGCGTTTTCCTGGGCGGCAGGCGAAGGCCTGCTTGAGGTGGATGAGAGCCGCGTGCGCTTCACCCAGAAGGGGCGGCTGCTTAGCAATGAGGTTTTCGCCCGCATGTTACCAGATCGGGCCGGCTAGAGCCCTCCCCAGCCGCCTTATAGCCCTCTTGGGCATGACAATTGCATCTTTTCGGGTAGGCGCTTTGATATTTTTCCGCTGGGAGCCGCGCCCCGGGTAGGCTGCGGCTCCCAGTGGCCTGTCCTGTAACCTGAGAGGAGCCCATGAACGCAAAGGAGCTCTGGCAGACAGCTCAGGGAGAATTGCAGTTGCAGATGACGCGCGCCACATATGAGACGTGGCTGCGCAACACACAGGCCATCTCGCTTGAAAACGGCAAGCTCACCGTGGCCGTCAGCAACCCCTTTGTCAAGGATTGGCTTGAGAATCGGCTTCTGGAGCCGATTGAGCGGGCTGTGAGCAGCGTTGCCGGGCGCAGGGTGGAGGTTGCGTTCGTGGTGCCCGCCTCTGCGCTCCAGCCCGAAGAGGCGGAGCGGGCGGCGCCGCCCGAGAGCAGCCAAAGCCGCAGGCCGCGCCCGGCAGTGGCCAGGCCGAACATGCTCAACCCGCGCTATCGCTTCGAGACGTTTATCGTTGGGCCGAGCAACCGCATGGCGCATGCGGCCAGCCAGGCTGTTGCCGAGAACCCGGCCGGTGCCTATAACCCGCTCTTCATCTATGGCGGCGTGGGCCTGGGCAAGACGCACCTTCTCCATGCTGCAGGCCACGTCCCGCTTGAGCGCGGCTACAACGTCCTTTACGTATCTTCAGAGGAGTTCACAAACGACCTCATCAACTCCATCCGCAACCACACCACGGAGGAGTTCCGGGAAAAGTACCGCAGCATCGATGTGCTCCTCGTGGACGACATACAGTTCATCGCCGGCAAGGAGCAGACGCAGGAGGAGTTCTTCCACACTTTCAACACCTTGCATGCTGCCAACAAGCAGATCATCATCAGCAGCGACCGGCCGCCAAAGGCCATCCCGACCCTGGAGGAAAGGCTGCGCTCCCGCTTCGAATGGGGGCTGACGGTGGACATCCAGCCGCCAGATCTGGAGACGCGCGTGGCGATCCTGCGCGCCAAGGCCGAGTACCAGCCAATCCCGGTGCCGATGGAGGTCCTCGACCTCATCGCCCACAAGGTGCAGAGCAACATCAGGGAGCTGGAAGGGGCTCTCAACAAGGTTGTGGCTCACGCCACTCTCATGCGCACGCCGCTCACCCTGGCCCTGGCGGAGGAGGTGCTGGGGAGCCTCCTCGGGCAATCGGTGACAGTCGA
>JAPWUW010000057.1 GCA_028275325.1 Anaerolineae bacterium
TGCTCGCATCCGCAACCGCAAAATCGGCTTTGTCTTTCAGCGGTTCAACCTGTTGCCACGTTTGAGCGCACTGCGGAACGTGATGTTGCCGCTCCTCTATAACCGGGATTTCAGGGGCGATCCGCAAGCCCGAGCCAGAGAGGCGCTGGAAGCGGTTGGGCTGGGCGATCGGCTGCACCACAAGCCGGCAGAGCTCTCCGGTGGCGAGCAACAGCGAGTGGCCATCGCACGGGCGCTTGTCAACCGCCCGTCGCTCATCCTCGCGGATGAGCCAACCGGCAATCTCGACAGCCGCTCCGGTGAGGAGATCTTGTCCATCTTGCGCGACCTCAATGCTGGTGGCGTCACCCTGATACTGGTGACGCACGATCCAAGCATCGCAAGCTATGCCCACCGCATCTTGCGGCTGCACGATGGCCAGCTCGTCTCAGAGGAAGTCCACGCGTGAGCCAGCTGCATCTCGTTCAGACGGCTTTGGAAGGCCTGGCGGGCAATAAACTGCGCTCTTTCCTCACGGTCCTTGGCGTGGTCATCGGGGTGGTGGCCGTGATCCTCATGGTGGGTGTCAGCATGGGGACAGAAGCCGCCATCGCCGAGACGATCAACAGCCTTGGCACTGACCTCATCATCATCTCGCCGGCGCGCTTCTCGCCCGTGCGCGGTGTGCAGGTAAGTCCTGGTGCCGCTGGTTTCCGTGCTGGGATCACCTACGAAGACGCGCGGGCGATTGAGGAGAAGGTGCGGGGAATTGTTGGCGTTGCACCAGAACAGGCCTTGCCAGAGGCATCAGTTCGCTCTGGCAGCACCACGCTCACGACCACGCTAATTGGGACGACCGAAGACTACCCCGTAGTGCGGGACTTGCCAGTGGCGGAAGGGAGGTTCTTCAGCGCCCAAGATGTAGAGCAGAAGCGCAAGGTGGCGGTGCTGGGCGCAGCTGTGGCCCAGGCCCTGTTCCCAGATGGCAATGCCATTGGGCAGCAAATAACAGTTCGCGACGTAAAGCTCACGGTGATCGGCGTCATGGCCGAAAGAGGGGCGGTGGGCGAAACGGATTACGACAACCGCCTCTATGTGCCTATCACGCTTGCGTACCAGAAGTTCACGCCTGCCCGCATGATGGCGGCGCTCAGTGGGCACCCGGTGCGCACGATCTATGTCAAGGCAAGTGGCAAGGAGAACATGGATGCAGCCATTGTCCAGATCGAGCGCCTGCTTGCCGAGCAGCACGGCGTTGCGCTTGAGAATGCGGACTTTGTCGTTCAGACGCAGCAAGACATCATCGCCACCAGAGAGGCGACATCAGCAGCGTTCCGAAACCTTCTTGCGTGGGTTGGCTCCGTCTCCCTGCTCGTAGGTGGCATAGGCATCATGAACATCATGCTTGTGTCCGTGACGGAGCGGACGCGCGAGATCGGCATTCGCCAGGCCGCCGGGGCGACCCCCGGGGATATACGGCGGCAATTCCTCCTCGAGGCATTGGCTCTCAGCCTCTCTGGCGGAGGCATAGGGTTGGCCGCCGCCTATGCCATTACGCGGCTTTCGGGCACTCTGGGCGGAATGCGCGTGCTGGTGGTGCCGAGTTCAGTCGTGCTGGCATTCGCAGCATCCTCGGCCGTTGGGATCTTTTTCGGCTTCTATCCGGCAGACCGTGCAGCCCGGATGGATCCGATCGAGGCACTGCGTTATGAGTAAGAGGAGCTGTTGGGGGGTAATGATGTGCGCGCTGCAATTGCGGCGGAGTTTGTCGGCTTGGCTCTTTGCTGTCTGCCTACTTCTGGCCCTTGGCGTTGTCGCGGGTTGTCGCAGCCGGCAGGCGAGCGCAACAGTTGCTACAGGCGCTACTTCACTAGCCGCCAGCGGTACAGCGCCGGAAGCCTCACGGCTAGCCCTCGGCCTGCTTGCTCTCGAGGATAGCGATCACCCCGTCACTGCCGACCAGGCGAGCAAGTTGCTGCCGCTCTTTGAGATGTTGCGCTCACTGTCGCAGAGCCAGACCTCGGCACAGGCTGAGATCGACGCTGTGGCAAAGGAGATCTCCCAGGTCCTGACGCCACAGCAGAGGCAGATCATCGAAGGCCAGCAGTTGAGCGGCGAACGCTTGCGCGAGTTCTTCGAGAAGCTGGGCTTGCCCACACCAGCGGTGCGCGGCACGCCCCGCGCCATGCAGGGGACGCCGGCTGCTCCAGGCGGGTTTGGGCAGGCACCATTTGCATTTGGCGAGGGCGGCGCGGCAGGCGGCAGACCTGGCAGTCCCTTCCCCGGCGGCGGCCCGGAATCACTTTCTCCTGAGCAGCTGCAAGCTCTGCGCGCAACACGGCAGGCCCGGGGTGCGGCCGGTTTCGGCGGCCGCCTGAACCCCGCTATCCTTCAGGTGGTGATCGAGTTCCTGCGCAAGCGGGCCGCTTCCTGAGATGGCAGGGCCGTATTTCCTCGAAGCACGGCTGCCTGTTGAACCCTTGCAGGCTGACGGCCCTATGCGAACAGCCGGGCGCGGTTGCGCGCCTCACCTCGTCCCACTTAGGGCTGAAACTTGCGGGCTCAGCCGGACAAAACCTATACTTTAGGTGCACTCCTCGGTAGCTCAATGGTAGAGCGGCCGGCTGTTAACCGGCGGGTTGTAGGTTCGAATCCTGCCCGAGGAGCTGCGTGGCCCTGGCGCCTTTGGGGTGATGTGAAAAGACCTCAGGGCGCTTTAGTGTTTTTGGTACCATCGTGCCCTCGCCGTGAAGCCAACGAGAGCTATCTACATGCTGGCCACTTGGGTTCGGCTCCTAAGCAATCTCTTCTCCCTGCTTCCAGCCGGCAAGGGCTGAGGTTGATCCTGGCCGCGGCACCAGGCACGGACATGCCAATGTCCGCCGGCCATGTTCGGCTCATCCAGGGGGCCTCGGGTGCGCCAGGCATGTAGAGCAAGAAGCGACGCTCCTGCGATCCCGAGCTCATCGGCGCGTGCTGGGGACCAGCTCAGCGGCTGTTGGCCACCTCGACCGGCACGGCTGGAGTGGACACGAAGTTGCCGCTAATGTGCACAACGACCAGGCGCAGCCAGCACCGACCATTGGGTACACCCGTGGTATCCCACAAGGCCAGCGTTCCCTGCACGACTGGCTCCTTGTGCGCATAGTCGAGCTCGATCGGGCTCCAGCTTTCCTCATCCGGGCTCCACTCCAGCTTGTAGTACCAGAGCTTATCTGAGAGCGCCGTGCCAGTGATGGCAACAGTCCCGGAGAGCATTGCGCCTGCAACGGGGCTCGTGAGCACAGCAGTGCCAAACGAATTGCTCGCTTGCGCCGGCGCTGGGGTAGCCGCAGCGGCCTGCGGTTGGGGCTTGGGCGAGGTAACATGGTTGGCGATGGTCACATTCACTGGGGGAGAGGCGACGAAATTGCCGCTCACGTGCACGACCACCACGCGCAGGAGGTACAGCCCGTCCGGGAAGCGCCTGGTGTCCCAGCGGATCAGAGGGCCATTGTTTATCGCCACCTTACGACGATAGCCGGCAGGCCCTTCCAGTGCCGACCACGACTGCCCATCCCGGCTCCACTCGACCTTGTAGTACCAGAACTGCGAGAGATCCGGGTGAGTCGCCCGCCCGCTCAGCTCCACGATGCCAGAGAGTGTGGCGCCAGGGGCCGGGTAGCTGATGCCAGCCTCTCCATAGGGGCTTACGCTCAGCCAACCCGGGCTGGCCGGTGTGGCTGGCGGCTCCGGTGGCGGAGGGCTGGTGGGGCTGGGCTCAGGGGTTGGCAGTGGGTTCGCGACCAAAACCGGCACCGGCGAGCTTGGGAGAAAATTCCCGGTGCTATCCACCAGCACCGCCCGGAGGAAGTACTGCCCATTTGGCACCTCCTGCGTGTCCCACGTTGCCAGGCTGGACTGCACCACCGCGCGCGTGTGACGGTAGTCCTTGTCGACTGTCACCCAGTCGTGGCCATTCGGCGAGTACTCGACCTTGTAATACGCAAAACGCAACCCGACAGCAGTGCCGATCACCTCTATGCGCCCTGTCAAAATGGCCCCCGCGGTCGGCTTGGCAATGCCCACAGCGCCGAGGCTGCTGACGGTAAGCCACTCGGGCGCGGCAGCGCCTGCCTGCAGCTCTCCAGCACGGAGGACAATTGACAGAGCTATGACCAAGAGAACTCGGCAAAACTGGCGGGCCATCAATTCGCTTCCTGCGGACCGCAACTCGGCTCAATTGTAAGTCGGCAGGCTGCGCAAGGCCAGCTCGCCCAGAGCGTGAAGGTGCGCACCTGCCCTTGCCGGCTGCAGTGGCCAGGGATAGAATGAAATAAAGCAGTTGATGGATACCTGAGAGACAAGGGTTCCTGTGGGCTCTGCAGCTGGTGCAACTGACTGGACGGGTAGGACAAGTGGGGCGAGGATGCGCCCACTTCTCGGTAGGGTGTAGGGCTTTGCAGGTGCCGGGCCGTGGGCGCGAGTGCCCGCGGCCTTTTTTGTTTTGCGCTTGCGCGCTACGACGGTGGCCTCCTCACCACAGGGAGGACGTGCAGACGGAGGATCCATTCATGAGCTTTCCAGCGCTGGAAGCGCAAGGAGTGTGCAAGTACTTCAGCGCCGATGGCAGCCGGCCGCTTTTGCCGCTCCCATGGCTCGGCCGACAGGCCAAGAAAGTGGCCGCGGTAGAGGACATCAGCTTCCGCCTGCCCCGCGGCGAAATCTTGGGGATCCTTGGACCGAATGGCAGCGGCAAGTCGACCCTGGTGCGGCTTGTGGCCACTTTGCTCTTGCCCGACAAGGGCTGGATCAGAGTCTTCGGGCACGATGTCGTCCGCGAGGCAGCTGCGGTCAAGAAGATGATAAACCGCGTCTCCGCTGAGGCAGCGTTCTTCAAGCGCCTCTCCGCGGTCGAGAACCTCATGTACGCCGCACGGCTGTACGGGATGGAGGGACGCACAGCGCGTCGGCGCATTGGCGAGATCCTGGAGCGGCTGGGCATCGCCGCGGAAAAGGCCCGCGAGCCGCTGGAGGAGCTCTCGCGAGGCATGCAGCAGAAAGTGGCCATTGCCCGTGCTTTCCTGACCTCTCCTGTTCTCCTCCTGCTCGACGAGCCAACCACCGGCCTTGACCCGCGCTCCAAGAGGGAGGTGCAGGATTTCATCAGGGAGCTGCGCGCAGTGCACGACACCACTGTCCTGCTCACAACGCACGACATGGCGGAAGCGGACAGCCTGTGCGACCGCGTGGCGATCATGTGTGATGGGCGGTTCGTAGCCCTGGATACGCCTGCTCGGCTGAAAGCAAGCCTGGAACCGACACATGTTGGGGCCTCGCTGGAGGATGTTTTCCTCGCGCTCACGGGCAAGGAACTCCAGGCCGAGGAGGAAGCCGCGTGATCGCTTTGCCCGCCAAGGCGGTGCGTATGCACGCGCGAGCTGCCTATGCCTTTGTTGAACGGAACTTCAACCTGGTGCGCCGCTACTGGGGCTGGGAGCTCGTTTGGCTTGTATACAGCATTGCCAACGCCCTCGCCATAACCTACATCGGCGCGGGCATGCAGCATATAAGCGGCGCCGTGGTCGACACCAATTACCTGGTGCTTTATCTGCTCGTCGGCAGCCTTGTTTGGGGTTATCTGGACATAGTGTTCCACTCAATAAGTGAGACGATCGCCTGGGAGAGGTGGGAGGGGACGATCGAGTACACGTTCATGGCCCCTGTGTCGCGCCTCACGCACCTCGTCGGGCAGACGCTGTTCTCGCTCGTGTATGGCCTTTTGTTCACGAGCGTCGTGTTTGGCGTGGTTGCCCTGTTTTTTCGCCTGGACATTCAGGGGGCCAACTTACTGGGCGCCCTGGCTGTGGGGGCTGCTGGCAGCCTCAGCTTCATCGGCTTCGGCATAGTGGCGGCGGTACTGCCCCTGCTTTTCCCAGAAAAGGGCTCCCAGATGACGCATGTTGTGGAGGCTGTGCTGCTCCTTGTGAGCGGGGTGTACTATCCTGTGAGCGTGCTGCCAAGCTGGATGCAGCGCGTTGCCGCCATCTCGCCCGCCACCTACGCTCTTGAGGGGATTCGGCTGGCCATACTGGCGCAGAGCACCTGGGGAGCGCTTTTTCCCTATATGCTGCGCCTTGTCGTGATGGGGTTTGTTACCATCCCGCTGGGCGTGTGGGTATTTGGCCTGGCAGAGCGCTACGCCAAACGGACGGGGAGGCTCAAGCGCAGCGGCTGATGGCAGTGTGCTGGCTCCAGCTGCTCGCCGCCTGCCCTCTTGGCAGTGGCCGCTTGCCGTGCTTGCACTGAACGGGCTGGCCGTAGCTTTGGCAGCCGCACGGGAAAGAACTCCACGACACTGACTGATGGCAAGAGGCGCGCATCTCCCTCTTCATCGTCCCGACCCCCTTCTCCACGACATTGCGTGACGCGCAACCCCACGCTTCCGGCCTTGGCCCGATCCTTGGCGCAGGGCTTGCGCTCGTCAGTAGCGCAGGATGGCAGCCATTGGGGTATCGGGCCCCAGCTTCCCGGCAGGGACAACGTGCAACGTGCCGCGTTGCCGGATCGTCTGCACTGCCGCCTCGTCCGCAAGGTCAGAGTCCTCTGGCTGACGCTCACCGCTCAGCCGCAAGGCGTTGCTTGCGGGGTCAAATGAGCCCCAGAGGCTTCGGCCTTCGGCGAGGAACAGCGTATCGACGCGGCCGGAGAATGCGGCAGGGAGTATGAGTGCGGGGTCGGTCGTGGCAAGCCCGGTGCCGAGCAGCTGCTGTAGCCGGCTCAGAGCCTGTTCGCACTTGCGCTGGTAGAATGGCTCCACAATTTGCCAAGCGCGTGCTTGCAGCCCCTGGTCGGTCATGGACTCTGGGCTCCCGGCAATGCCCTCTGGCATGAGGTTTGGGTAGGAGCTGGCCTGCCGGTAAAGGGGCATCAGGTACTCGACCGCGGCAAGGACCAGGGGCACCTGCTGCGTTGCCAGCATCTCCTCAAGCGCTCGATCTAGCCGCTGAAAGTAGCGCAGGATCCGGCTCTTCGTCTCGTCCGCAAGAGAGCTGCCGTGGAACACTACCGCACGATCGCCAAGGCGGGGAGCACCGCCGGCAGTATGCCACTGGAGGTAGCGCTGCGCGCCCTCTGGCCCTAAGGCATCAGCCAGGCTCCGGGGCACGCCCTCTAGATCCACCGGTGCGATTGAGTATCGCGTGCCCTCAAGAAGCCGGACTTCCTTCTGGCTCAGGGCGAGAACGTAATAGCGGCCATCGTTGCTGAATAGCGAAAAAAGCGGCCGCAGGTGGAATCGCTGCCCAACGGTGACAAGCTCGGCGAAGCGCAGCGGCAGCCTGTAGGCACGCATAAAGCCAGGCGCAAGGAAACAGGCCAGGCCATCGCCCGGCGAGCGCCAGAAGAGAGCGTCTTCAGCAAGGGCGCGCCACGGGGCCAGAAGGTCTCGTGCGGCTGCGGCGCGCATGCCCCGCGCCTCAAGCAGCCCCTGCGCTGAGTCGACCAAACCGCGGAAGCGTATGCGGTTCTGCTCGGTCTGCGGGCCGGTGCGGATCATCGGCGCATACAGGGAGATGCACGGGCCTTGCGCGCAGGAAATCAGCTCTTCAAGCTCCGCTTGCCTGAAACTATCCATGAGAGACACCTCCTTATTGGGCTGAACCCTCTCGCCGAAGGCCTCTAACCAAGGCCGAGAGCCTCTCCAGAGCCGCCGACAGCGGCTGCAGACTGATGGAGAGCAGAGGGTCCGGCCGCTGGCTGAGCAGGGGCCAAATGTTCTGCAGGCCGTACGAGCGCGCATTGATTCCTGGACTGGCGAGCTCTTCCCATGTGAGCGGCGTGGCCACCGGCGCCCCCTGTTTGGCGCGCAAAGAATACGGTACAACGCTCGTCTGGGCATACGAGTTCCGCAAGTAATCGAGAAACAAGCGCCCCTGCCGCTCCTCCTTGCGCAGCCTGGTCGTCAGCGCCTCGGGGTGCCGGCTTGCCAGCACCTCCGCAACCATGCGAGCAAAGGCCCGAACCTCGTCAAAACTCTGAGCAGGCTCGATGGGCACAACCACGTGCACACCCCGGGACCCGGTGCTCATTGCCGCGGCCTCAAGCCCCAGCTCCTCGCTCAAGAACCGCCTCAACACGAAAGCTGCCTGCCGCACTGGCTCAAAATCCTCACCTGGCGGATCGAGGTCGAAGACCAGGCGATCCGGCCTATCCAGGTGATCAATGGTGCTGAGCCAGGCGTGGATGGCGATGGTGTCTTCCGCCGCAAGGTAGGCCAAGGTTGACCTGTTGTGACAGAGGATGTGCGCCACGACTCCGTCCGACTTCTTTGTGACCGGGGCACGATGGATCCAGCTCGGAAAGTGCGCAGGAGCCCCCTGCTGGATGAACCCAGGACTTTCGATGCCATTGGGGAAGCGCTGCAGGTTCACAGGGCGGCCAAGCAGATGCGGCAGCATGTGCGGGCCAATCCGCCAGTAGTATTCCACAACTTGGCGCTTCGTGATTCCATCCGCGGGGTAGAGCAGCTTATCCGGATGGGCGAGGCCCGCCAGGAATGCAGCGAAGTCCAGCGGTTCATCCACCTGCATTGGCCCCTTGTGCGGCGATCTCCTCCATTGTGCGGCCGGTCACTGCGGAGCGGGCCTCCTCTGTGGCAGGATCTCTGGAGGCATCCGCCATCTCGTCAGCCATTTTGATAAGAAGCCAGTTTGCCTTGGGCCCTCTGCCTGTGCGGATAAGAGAGAAGCCGCCGCGCAGCCTCTTGCCCTCTAGCCAGAACTTGGCACGCCCCTCCTCGAGAGCCCGAGACATGGGTATGGCCTGGCCATCCTTATCGCTGAGGTTCCGGTACGTTCCGATATCCCAGATCATGACGATGCCGCCGCCGTACTCCCCCTCGGGAATGACGCCCTCGAAATCGGCATAGTCCAGCGGATGGTCCTCGGTGGGCACAGCGAGCCGCTTCTCCCGCGGGTTGAGGGACGGGCCTTTGGGCACAGCCCAGGACTTGAGAACACCATCCACCTCGAGCCGGAAGTCATAGTGGAGTGTGGAAGCGGCGTGCTTCTGGATGACGTAGATTGGCTCCGGCCCCGGCTGGCGCCGCGCCTCCGCCGGTTCAGGCGTGCGGCTGAAATCCCTCTTGCGACGATACTCATCCAGGCAGGCCTTCATGGTCCGGCTCCTCCTGTCCGGCAGGTAGGTCTAGGCGCAGGCCATCGTGGGCGATAAGCGCGCGCAGCCCGCGTGCAGCTGCTTGCGCCCGCACCGTTGCCTGTGCCGCTTCGTGATCGGCAATCACCTCGTTGCCGCAGTGGGTGAAGATAGCCCAAGGTACGCCTTCCTTCTGGCACCAGGTCAGCTGCGCTGTGATTGCCGCGTGCCCGATGAGAGCACTCCCTCTGCGGCGCACAAGCGAGCGCCGCACTGAGGCGCCATCCCCGATGTATAACCCGACCCCGGCCAACGCCGACCCGCGCTCGTGGATATAGGCCACATCGGGGCAGTAAAACAGGTTCTGGCCTGCAGCCGTAAGCCGGTAGCCAACCGCTGGCGCAACAGTTGCGTGCTCGAGAGCGAACGCGCGGCACGCGAAGGGCCCCACAGCGAACGGCTCGCTCATCGGCACCACGTTGCGCTGCAAGTGCGCTTTCAAAAGTCCATCCAGGTTCTGCCAAGTGATGCCAGTGGCGTAGACTGGGCACGGCGCGCCATCCCTCAGGCCCCAGGCATGGTCTGGATGGGCATGAGTGATCAATATCGCATCTGGCTGCAGCTCGCCCAACCTGCCCAGCCAATCTTGCCCACAATCTAGGAGAAGACGGAAGCCCTGGCACTCCACAAGTAAGCAGCTGTGCCAGCGATGCAAGTCGGAGCGCAGGTCACTGTTGCCGCGGGTGCCAGCAAACCAGAGTGCTGTAGCTGCAACCTTAGCATCCATTTGTGGCAAGCCTTGAACTGCGTAGAAACCCCGGAGAGCCAAAGCTAATCTCCCTGTAGCTTCCCCCTATTGTAGCGGGAGCCAGTCCGAATACAAGCGCGTTCGCGCCGCCGGCTTTACCTTCGCCCGCCACGATCAGGAGCCCTGCCTCATTTGCCTAGGGTGGTGCCGGTTCACTGCTGGGTGCTACAATTCCGCCTATCCACACCCGGCGCGGCCGCTCCGGGCTGGCACGGGCGAGGGGGAAATGCAGATGCGCGAATGGCATGAGGGGCAGCTGCGGATCATTCACGCTAGCTTGGGGTTCGAGCCGGATGAGCTCAGCTCGCTGGATCTGTCGGCCTTTGCAGCGGAAATAGCCTCTCAGGGTTATAACGCACAGCACCTTGAGTACAGTGTAAGCTGGGGTGGGGAGCAGAAGGCATTCCTTTTCCCTACGAGCCAGGCGCGCAGCGTGCCACGCGACGTACTGGGGGAGTACATCCCTGAAGCGCACAAGCAAGGCATCAAGGTCTTCATCTACATGAACGTGCACTGGGTGCACGAGTCGTTTGCACAGGAGCACCCCGGCTGGATTCAGCGCCTGGCAGATGGCAGTCCCCTCACAGGGCTTTACGGCGGCAGGGGCAGCTCGCCCTGTGTCAATAGCCCCTGGCGTGAGTGGATCTTCGGGCTGATCGAAGAGGTCGCCAGCAATTACGAGATAGACGGAATCTTCCTCGATGGGCCCTGTTTCTATGAGGGCACCTGCTACTGCCCCTCCTGCCAGGATTCGTTCAGGGCGGCATACGGCCAGGATCTGCCTGGCAGCGGCGACCAGCACAGTACCTCCTGGAGGGATTTCGTGGAGTTTCGCTATGGGAGCATCGCGCGTTTCGTGCGCGATTGCCGCTCTCGCCTGCAACGGTTGCGGCCCGGGGCGCCGCTCTACATGAACGCCAACGGCCTGCATTCGGGGCGTGTCAATGGCCGGCACAACCGCAAGCTTGTGGCAGTGCAGGACCTGCTGGGAGCCGAAGGAGGCTTCATCTTCTATGGTCGTCCGATCGATGTGCCGCTGTGGAAAGTCGCTGGAACGGCGAAGTTCTTGGAGGCGCAGGCTAAGGGCAAACCGACAGTCATCTTCGCCGCTGCCGGCCACAAGCCCTGGGAGTACCCCCTCACGGAGCCGGAGATACGGTTGAGCGTTGCGGCGACATTTGCGGCGGGCGCCAACCTGTGGATCGGCTGTTACCGGAAGGACCTGCAAGACCCATCTCTTCTTGCCGTGGCCGAGGAGATGTCGTTTTTCCGCACTCACGCGGCGGAGCTCGAGGGGACGGAGGCGCTGGCAGAAGCTGCTCTGCTGTGGTCTCACGACACAGCCGATTACTACGCCTCCTCTCTGCCCGCGATCGACTTTATGGCGAAACAGCCAGAGGCACTGCGGCACCTGGATTACCAGGCTTCATTCAGCGGCGCATACGAAGCCCTCATGCGCAGTGGCTCGCCGTTTGTCATCGTGGACGAGGAGGGACTGCTGTCAGAGAGGGCACTGGAGGGGAAGCGGCTGCTGGTGTTGGCAGACTGTGCCTGCATGAGCGAGCGCCTGGCCGAGGCCATTCGTCAGTTCGTGTGGGCAGGGGGGAGGCTTGTGGCCACGAACAACAGCTCCCTGTTCGACGCGTGCGGCAGGCAGCGTGAGGAGTTTTTGCTCGCGGATGTCTTTGGTGCTTCCTACGCCGGCGCGCGCGGCCTTTCCCGTTGGGACCTCCTGCACCTGGAGGAAGCGCCCCTGAACTGGCTTGGCCTGGTGCGCGCCGACATCCCATCGCCAAGCTACCAGGTGCGCGTGCGCGCTCTGGGTGGCGCAGAGGTCTGGGGCTGGTACTACCAGCCTACCGAAAGCCGCTACTCAGCGCGGCCAGCGCTCAGCGATGATCCAGCCCTGATATACAACCGGTACGGCAAGGGCGAGTGCCTGTACCTTGCTGGGAATTGGGATCACTTCTACTGGACGTATCGCATCGCCGAATACCAGAGAGTCCTCTCTGGCTGGGTGGCCGAGAGGCCCCTGGTGGCGGTTGAGGGAGATGGGCATGTGCTGGAGGTATTTTTGCGGCGGCGAAGGCTGGATGGAGCCTGGCTCGTCCACATCCTCAACTACACCGGCGGCATGGAGCGACCAATCAAGAGTGTAATCGAGGCGCAGCATGTTCGGGTCCAGCTGCGGCTAGAGCGGCAGCCCCAGGAAGTGCGGTCACTGCGGCTGGGGCAGGCCCTGGCCTACAGCCGGGACGGGGAGTTCGTAGTGGCGGAGTTGCCAAGGTTGGCCCACCACGACGTTCTCCTTGTGCGCTGAGGTCGTGCAAGGGCGTGGGGGGCTCTGGATACAGCCGGAGAGGTGGCGCGCGTGTTCTTTGAACTCATCGCGCCTTGGTATGACCGCCTGATGGGGCGGCCAGATGTGGTTGCTCTTCTCATGCTGCTTCAACGGTGCCGCCACGGGGCAGTTTTGGATCTTGGTGGTGGAACGGGCCGGGTTGCAGGTGAGCTGGATGGCTTTGGGCGAGTTCTCGTGCTCGACGCATCCCTTGGCATGTTGCGCCAGGCGCGGGCCAAAGGGTTGAGTGCGGTCTGCGCTCGTGCCGAGAGCTTGCCAGTTGTCGAGGGCAGCAAGGACGTTGTCTTGGCCATCGACGCGTTGCATCACTTTTCCCAGGTTGGGCTCGTGCTGGCAGAGG
>JAPWUW010000427.1 GCA_028275325.1 Anaerolineae bacterium
GCCTAACTCTCTTTCGACCAGGGAAGTATGCATTACCCGGGTGGCAGTGCAGCTGCCCACAGTGGAGTGGCAGTGGATTGAAGGCGAACCAGGCAAGGTGGCGTTGCTGCGGGTTCGCATGTTCGGGGAGCGGACAGCTGCTGAGGTTGCAAGAGCCCTTGCAGATATCCAGGCCGGTGGAGGCAGGGCGCTGATCTTGGATCTGAGGGACAACCCTGGGGGGCTTCTGGAGGCTGCCGTGGACGTGGCAAGCCTCTTTGTCTCCCGAGGGGTGGTCGCCTACGAGGTGCGTGCAGGGGGTCGGGAGGTTCCGTTTCCCGTCAGGGAAGGCCGGCTTGCCTGGGGAGGGCCTGTAGTGACCCTGGTGAACGGGCAAACGGCGAGTGCGGCTGAAATCCTGGCCGGCGCATTGCAAGATCATCGGCGCAGCAGGCTACTTGGCCAGCGGACACGTGGCAAGGGTTCTGTGCAGCTCGCTTACCAGCTTTCAGATGGCAGCAGCCTGCGCGTGACATCAGCGCTGTGGCTGACGCCAGCGCGCAGGCTGCTGGAAGGCAGCGGCCTGCAGCCGGACGTCGTGCTGCCTGCGACCATGAGTTCTGAAGCGCTTATCCAGCGGGCGATCGATGAGCTCCCCCAGGAGGTAGCGCCTTGAGGGCGGCACGGACGTGGCTCGTTGGCGCGGTGGTTCTGGCCTTCTGCGCCGGCTATATGACCGGTTTGCTCGCCCTCAGGGCTGAGGAGGTGGCTGGTGCGAGCGAGCTCAGGCCAGCTAAGGCAGCCCTGCTCGATGAGGCCTGGGCTATCGTCGAACGGGATTTCAGCGGCGAAATTCCGGCCCCAGAAAGAGTGGCTCGGGGAGCCGCCGCCGGGCTGCTCCGAGCGCTGGGTGATGAGGCCACTGCTTTGATTCCTGCCCCAGAGGCTCAGTGGCTGAAGAGCATAGAAGCAGGTAGTGAGGGTGACCTCGGCATATTCGTGCATCTGGGAAGCGACGGTTGCGCCGAGATCGCTGGGCTTCTGCCAGAAGGGCCGGCTGCTTCAGCCGGCCTGCAACCAGGGGAAGATCTCTGCCGCGCGGACGCCCAAGAGTTACACGGCATGAGCCTATACCAAATTCTTGCGCGCATGCGAGGGCCAGTTGGCAGTACTGCAAAGCTGCTCGTCCGCGGTGCCGATGGGCGTGTGCGCTGGGTCGTTTTGGAGCGACGCAAGCTCTCCGAGGGAGGTGGCTCGTGGGCAGTATTGCCCAGTGGCATCGGTGTCTTGAGGCTGCGGCGCATCGATTCGGGCACAGCAGAGTGGGTGGCAGGGGCACTGAGGGGCCTTGCGCAGAGCGGGGCTAAGTCGATCGTGCTGGACATGCGCGGCACGTCGGGTGGAAGCCTGGAACAGGCATGGCGCCTGGTTGACGAGTTCATGAGCTCGGGTGCGGTGGCTGTCGCGCGCCGGGCTGACGGTCAGGAACGCAGCTACCATGCCAGTGAAGGCGGTGGATGGAGCAACCATCCGATTGTTACGGTCGTGGATGGCGGCACATCCGGAGCAGCGGAAGCGATCGCGGCTGCCCTCCAGGCCAATCGGCGCTCCTGCCTGATTGGTGCCCCGACCTATGGGATGGGTTCTCTTCAACGGGAGTTTGTGCTGAGCGACGGGTCTCTCGCTCGAATCACGGTAGAGGTGTGGTATACTGCGCAGGGGGAGATTCTCCATGGCAGGGGGGTGCAGCCGGAAATCCTTCTGCAGCCTGAGCGTGTATCCGGAGGCTGGGCATTGACCGTGGCCGAGGCGTACCTTAGGCGGCTGGCTGAGCGATGAGCGAGGAGAGCAAAGTCATAACCGTAAACCGCAAAGCCTGGCACGATTACGAGATCCTGGAGACTCTGGAGGCCGGCATTGCTCTCCAGGGCAGTGAGATCAAGTCGATTCGGGCAGGGCGAGTAAACCTGCGGGATGCTTACGTGCAGGTGCGCGACGGGGAGGCTTGGCTGCTCGACGCACACATCTCGCCGTACAGCCATGGGGGTTACTCGAACCACGAGCCGACACGGCCGCGCAAGCTGCTGCTTCATAAGGACGAAATTGCCCGGTTGGCGGGCCAGGTAGCGCAGCGTGGCTACACAATTGTGCCGCTGCGGCTATACTTGAACAAGCGTGGCAGGGCCAAGGTGGAGATTGGCCTTGTGAAGGGCAAGAAAGAGTACGACAAGCGACAGGCGATTGCCAAGCGCGAAGCCGAGCGTGAGATCCGGCGTTCCGTGAAGGAGCGCTGGTAGGCGATCGTGCGTTCGGCTTGCCTGATAGCTTGCGCCTACGCGCTTGGGAGAGTACAGTGCTTGACCTTGCCGATCTTGCCGATGTCACTGGGGCTCGGGTGCTTGGGCCGCGCCCCACTGGACAGGCCACGGGGTTCGCCTACGACACCAGGGCTGGGTGCCAAGGAGCTGTGTTTCTGGCCTTGCGCACGGAGACTGGCGATGGCCACGATTACATCTGTGAGGCTATCCAGCAGGGCGCAGCGGCAGTACTCTGCGAGTACTTGCCCCCGGGCATCACAACGACTGTGCCAGTTCTGCTCGTCCCGGATGTGCTGGTCGCGGTGAGTGACTGGGCAGCGAGCGCTTTCAGGCGATGGCAACC
>JAPWUW010000428.1 GCA_028275325.1 Anaerolineae bacterium
CGCACGAAGGCCGTCTACGGCTTCCTTGCCGCCGCAAGCCCAATCCGCCTGCACGGGCTGGAGGTCGAGGCCAAGACCGATTTTGCGACCATCGCCCTGAGCTCCCTCACCGATGAGCCGATCGCCACAAGCGACGCGCTTCTGCTCACCGCCGTCGGCCGCTGCGACAACGCCGGCGCTCAGTACGACGAGGGGCGAACGCGCCAGCTCTCCTACGGCCACGCCCCGGTGCTCATCGAGGTTGTGGAGGCAACAGTTCGCCTGCACACGGCGCAGCCAAACCTCAAGGTTTGGCTCATAAGCGACAAGGGCGAGGCCGTGACAAAGCTCCCAACCAAGTACGAGGATGGAGTGCTGGAGTTTGCCATCGGGCCGCAGCCCTGGCACTCCCCCTCCACCATATACTACCTCCTTACTGCCTGACGGCACGGGCCGAGGGCAAGCGCCCTCGGCCCCGTCTGGCTGCACCTGGCTCTCCTGCGCTCCAGCGCCAGGGCTATCCGCCGGAATTCAAGGAGTCCAGAAGCGATAGGATCTCCTCATTGGAGGGGATGTCGTCCATGGAATGTCCGTAGTGCACCCAGTGGACAATCCCGTCGCGGCCGACAATAGCCTGTGCCGGCATGCGCCCCAGCTTGAAGAGCTTCACTTCCTGGCCGTAAAGCTTCAGCACCGTGTGCTCCGGATCCGGCAGGCCCACAAACGGCAACTCCTCCTTCGCCCAGTAGCTCGCGAATGCCTCTTTGCCCTCTGGCCCCACCACAATCACCTCAGCCCCGCGCTTGCGGAATTCCTCGTACCTCTGGCGCAACTGCGCCATGTGCTTGCGGCAGAATGGTCACATGAACCCGCGGTTGAAGACGAGAACCACATGCTGGTGGCCGCGGTAATCGGCAAGGCGCACCAAGTTGCCCCTGAAATCCGGGAGGGCGAAATCCGGTGCCTGCTGTCCCACTTCCACCCTGTTGCTCATCCTGCACCTCCTGGCAGACTGGAGACGAAATCCTTCAGGGCTTCTAGAAAAGCCTCAGGGCACTCCTCTTGTGGGACATGACCGCAAGCCGGCAGGAGCACAAGTCGGGCGCCCGGGATCTCGCGCGCGGCTCGAGCGGTTTGCTCCACCGGCACAACGCGGTCATCATCCCCAGTGATGACAAGGACGGGCACTTGGAGCTCGCCCAGCCTCTGGGCCAGAGGGGGCATGGGGCCGGCGCGCATCACCTCCCAGAGGGCGCGGTCCCAATTCTGGGCGCGCAGCGGCTTGCGGTACCCTTCCCATATCTGCTCTGTCAGCTTGCCCGGGTCATGCCAGGCCAGCTCGGCAAGGCGCTGGCCGCTTGTGGCGAAACTGCGCGCCAGAAGCGGGCCAAGCTTCCGCGCTTGCGGCGTGCTGAGCAACGGCCACAGGAAGGGTGGCAACCCGCCACGAGAGTAAATTGCCGGAGAAACGAGAACAAGTGCCTGCACGCGCTGCGGGAAGGCAAGCGCAAGCTGCACCGCAAGCGCGCCGCCGGCGGAGTTGCCGACAAGCACCGCGCGCGACACGCCGAGCGCATCCATGAGCCCGAGCGCCAGCCCAACCTGCGCCTGCGGGCTGTACGGGCTGGGCCCACTCCACTCGCCAGGTAAAGGCCGCTCCGTGAGGCCGAAGCCAGGCCGGTCATAGGCGATGGCCGTGCCCATCTCCCCCAGAGGGCCCATCACCTCCCGCCAGGAGAAGGTGCTGGCCGCAAAGCCGTGCAGCAGAAGGAAAACGGGCTCTCCCTCCCCGGCCATCTTGTAGTGCACCTCCAGCCCGCCTATTCCGACGAAACGGCTATCCGGATCAGCAAGCTCTTGCGGGGGAACCAAGCCCGGCAAGGGAGCAACTGGCATCAGCAACGGAACAACGGTTGCCAACGCCACGGCGATTACAACGGCTCCTAGCAACCAACGCCAAGCCCTTTGCATAAAGCTACCCCAAAACTAACTTCATGAGCTGCCTGTGCACAAGCCATTCAGGCCCGAGACGAGCAACTCGGTTGACCCGGAGCCGCCAGCAGGTCAGGACACCCAACCCAGATGCTATACCCTGAGCTGACGCCGCCGGGAAGCTATGCAAATCTAGATAACCTTTACCCGCTGCGCCGGGATGATCCTGCCCTTCCACAAAGCCCGGTGGACGATATGCTCGTACGCGGAGCGAAGAGCTACGGCCGCAAAAGCCGTCATGAGCACTGGGTAAAGGAAAGCAAGGCGCCTTGGCAGGCACAGCCGCCAGAGGGCAACAAGCCAGAGGCCCAGCATCTCCAGCGCGGCC
This sequence comes from Anaerolineae bacterium, assembly GCA_028275325.1. Lineage (GTDB taxonomy): Bacteria > Chloroflexota > Anaerolineae > DRVO01 > DRVO01 > JAPWUW01. The sequence goes on from JAPWUW010000428.1 coordinate 2,300, forward strand.
GCAGCCCCCAGAGCGCGCGAAAAAGCCACAGATGAGGTTTGGCCGGCCACCAGGACAAGCAACGGTTCCCATGTGACCACAAGCAGCCAAAGCCAAACAAAAAGGTACGGCAAAAGCCGGAAACCAAAAACCGCAAAAAGGTTCTTGGAAAACCCTTCCGCGGCCTCTCTGTAGCTCGTGTACATGCGGCAGGAGACGTGCCCGGTCAAATCCGCAAGCCGCAGCCTCAACCCCTGCTCCTTGGCTCGCCTGGCCAAAGCGAGGTCGTCCACAGGGTTTGCGCACACGGAAGCATGGCCGCCCAAAGCAAAATACGCTTCCCGGCGA
>JAPWUW010000429.1 GCA_028275325.1 Anaerolineae bacterium
TTGGCGGGTTCCACTTCAATTCGCGCAAATATGGGGACGACGACCTGACGGTGGGCTCTATCAACCCGTACGAGCTTTTCCTCATCTTCAACGAGCTCATAGATGGGGAACTGGATCCGGCGGTGGACATGGATGTGGCCTACATGATCGACCAATCCAACAACCTCAAGCCCAAGATAGAGGACACGATGCAATCGGTGCTGCATATCCAGGAAGCCTACGCCAAGGCGCTCCTCGTGCAGCGGGAGAAGTTGCGGCAGTATCAGCTCGAGGGCGATATTGTGGCGGCTGAGGAGACGCTTCTTGAGGCCTACAACACAGATGTGCGCCCCCTCCTTGCGCAGGTGCGCGTCGAGATGGGCCTGCACCCGGATCCGCTTGCCGCCTACCGCGAGAGCGGCTACGCGCAGAAGATCGCTAGAGAGCGCGGGAAGGGCGGCGGAGGTGCTGGCTACCAGGGAGCGTAGCGTCTGTAGCTCCCAGCGAGGGCAGCTGCTCTAAAGTTTTCGGCAGAACTGCCGAATAACTAGCTAGCACGTCAGGATTTTGGCTGAGGAGGCTGGGAGCATGCCCTTGCAGTGGAGCCCGAGTTTGGCTATCGGTGTGCCGGAAATCGACCGGCAGCACCAGCAGCTTTTCTCTCAGGTGAACGAGCTGCTATCGGCCATGGCGAGTGGTCAGGGCCGCGAGAGGCTCCTGCCGCTGCTTGAGTTCCTGGGCCGTTATGCGACGCAGCACTTCGGGACCGAGGAGCGTTACATGAGCCAGTACTCCTACCCGGCGGCAGCGGCTCACAAGCAGCAGCATGAGGCTTTTGTGCAGGCTTTTGGGCATCTTGCAGCCGAAGCGAAGGCGCAGGGAGCAAGCACCGACCTGACTCTGAAAGTGCAAAGGCAGGTGGTCGATTGGCTGCAGAGCCACGTGGCTGGCACCGACAGGAGCCTCGGTGCTTACCTGAGGGCGAAGATGGGCTGAACCGTTTCCGGCCAGGCTCAGAGCTGCTGAGCCCACCGCAGCACGGGCTTGGCGCCTGCCCGCGAGCCTGAGGGGAAAAGGGGTTGGTGCCGCGCCTGGCCCGTACAAACCGGCGCTCTAAGATCTGGCCTGCTGCAGCGGTTCTTCTTTCGGAAGGGCCCTCACGAAGCCGCCGAAGAGGCGATATTCATCCATGCGGCAGGAGTTGATGAGTTTGCCCTCGTAGATCGTCATGTCCGGGCAGCTATCGCACATATCGGCGCGGCCATCTGGCAATAGATCTGGGGCCTGGATGATGGCGATGCTCTGCAGGTATGGCCGGTCGAAAAGGGAAGCTGGGCGCCTCAGGAGTTCCTGCAGCCAGGCGCGGGCGGCGCGGCGCACTCCCGAGTCGAACGGCGAAAGGAGAAAGATCGCAGGGCCAATCCTCGCGGTAGAGAGGTAGGCGACGTAAGTGCCTCGCAGCAGATGGTGCCCGGCCTGAGCAACTTCCATGGCCTTCTTGCCGATGGAACCAAGGGCTTTGCGCCTTGTGCCAATGACCACAGCCACCAGCCATTTGTAGGAATCGTGAAGGATGGTGCCGCCGAGGTAGGCACAGGGCGCATAGGCTGGAAGCGCTTCCTTGATGATATGGGCGAGCTGGGGGGAAGTGACGAAGCGCTCGTCGAACCGCTCGGTCACGTAGCTGAGCCTGCTGAGGTCGACCTCGCGGTTGGCGCTATCGAGGGCGAGGGTGTTTTCGGTGGTGCCGATGCGGTAGGTGATGAACACAAGGCCCTGGACCTTATCGACATTGGCCTGGCCCCAGCGCACGACGGCCGGGACCTCTGCGAGCGTAGCGGGATACACGGTGGCATTGAAGATGGCATACATGCCGCCGCAGCGGGCGATCATCTCGGCATATTGGGAGCGGAGCTCGTTCAGGGCGGCTTCGTCCTTGCCCTCCCAGCCTGGGCGATCCTGGTGGCTATCGATGTGGATGGTGAAGCCAGCGCAGCCGGCCCTCTTGAGCTCCTGCAGTAGCTCAGGCGTCAGGGCGCGCGCGTTTGTGAGGATAACAGGCTTCATGCCGTTGCTGGCGATGAAGGAGACCACCTCGAGTATGTTGGGGTGAAGGAGGGGCTCACCGCCGGCGATGGAGACGTTATCGGGGTTTCGCCACTTCTTGAAAAAGAGCACTTCCTGCCTAATGACGTCCAGTGGCTTGTGGCCGGAGAGGTGCTGGCGGTAACAGCCCTCGCAATGGAGGTTGCAGAGGTCGGTGACCTCAAGCCAAGCGATGGGGTTATCATTCATGGACCAGGGCAGCCTGTAAAGCGCCCGCTTATCCAACACGTCGCTCTCCTGGTGTGGCTGCGCTTGTCGACGGCCCGAGCATAACATGGCCGGTTGCGGATGCCAAGTGGTTCAAGAGAGGGGCCGCCAGTACGCGCATCTTTCTGGCGACCCTAGGGGCCTTGGCGCTCACTTAGAGCCACCAGGTAGCCGCGTATCCGCATAGCCCACCAGCTCGCCCAATCGGCTGAGAGCTGAGACCTACACGGCAGCTCAAACGCCGTCGTCCTTGCGGTCCTTTCAGTATCCCCTGATGGATCGAGAGAGGTGAGACAATCTTCTACAAATTCATGTCCGCGGCGTTGCCGGCT
>JAPWUW010000430.1 GCA_028275325.1 Anaerolineae bacterium
GCAGCCTTCTGGAAGCCGGGCACCCGCTGACCTGCTGCGAGGCGGTGATGATTGTGCCGCGCAAAATCGACCCCCTAGCCCCGCCTTCCCCGCGGTGTTGTGCTGCACATCTGTCCATCTTGTGCAGCACAAGGATAGTTGTGTCCACAAGCATGCGCAGGACAATGACCGCCTGACGGAGGCTCCGGGCAAGCTCGCGGCCTCGAGACAGCGGCTGGTTGGCCCTCTTCCACCCCATTCTGGCCGCTCCTGCAGCCTCGCCCGGACCAGCGATCCATCTACCCAGTCGCAGCTAGGATGCCGATCGCCGCAGCTGCGCGAATCCGCAGCGAAGGTGCCGCGCAGGTATCGGCGGCTGACAGGAAGAGGCGCTTGAGCAGGCTCTGGAGGCGACGCTCAGCGCGATCTGGAGGCGGCGGAAAAGGACGCTCTGGCCTGCACGCGCTTCCGCGCGAGCACTCGACGAGAATCCTCTCCATGAACCCGCTGGAGAGCGTGAACAAGAAGGTCAGGCGCCGCACTGACGTGGTGGGCATATTCCCGGACCAGGGCTCTGCGGAGAGGCTTGTGGGCTCTATCCTGATGGAAATCGATGACGAGTGACAGGCGGACAGGCGCCGCTTCAGCCACGAGTCCATGCGCAAGCTCACTGAGCCCGAGCTAGAGCGCGCAAGCCCAGTGAGCCCGCTGCGGCTGGCGCCAGTGCGCTAGCCGCAGCAGACATCCAACGGCAAGCTCTCAGGAGGCACTCGGCTTCTTGCAGCGCTTGACAGGGCACAAACCGGAGCCTAATGCTCGTATCAGACGGCTTCCCCATTGGCCGGTCACAATCACAGTGGCCAGCGCCAGCAAAATCCCCCCGACCACCTGCAGCCCGCATATGGCTGCCATCAGCAGCACGGACCAGCCCCGCCTGCCCAAAAGCATGTCCAGGGTGGACAACTCCAGAACTGCCTCCTGCCTGCTCAAGGGCAGAGAGCGCAGTCGCTCCGCTCGGTCAGTGTGCTGCTACCCCCTTACATGGCCCCTCCCGCAGCAGACCCGAGCGAAGGGGCCCTACAGCCCTTTCAGCGCTTGGGAGGGTGGGGGCCAGCCGCCCACAAGTGCCTATTGGCAGCTTCCCCCGACGGCCCTGCAGGCATTGACGCGGCCGTATCTCCAGTAAGTGCCGGTGCCAGCGATCTTGTCAGCAGTCGCCTCGATCTGAGTCCGCACCTCGCCGTTGGTGTAGTTGGGGTATTGCGCCCACACAAGAGCCGCTACGCCAGCCACATGTGGCGTGGCCATGGAGGTTCCGCTGGCATACGCATACGGCGGCTTCACCCTACCGAACAAGGTGCTCGTGTGGTTGGGAACAGTGGAGAAAATGCTCACCCCAGGTGCAGCCACGTCCACCCAGGCGCCGTAGCTGGACCAGGAGGCCTTCTGGTCATTGGAGTCGGTGGCGGCCACCGCAATGCAGTTCTCATAGTAGGCTGGGTACAGAGGATCAGAGCTGCCGCCATTTCCCGCTGCAGCAACCAACACCACGCCCTTTCCCCAGGCGTAATTCACGGCCTCCTCCAGCATGCGGGACTGCGCGCTGCCGCCCAGGCTCATGTTGATGACCTTGCCGCCGTTGTCCGCCGCCCATGTGATGCCCTTTGCGATCCAGGAGTAGTAGCCAGAGCCCGTATCGTCGAGCACCTTGACATTGAGCAGGCGGGAGTCGTACCCGACACCAGCAACCCCTTTGCCGTTATCGGTTGCGGCAGCGGCAATGCCGGCAACGTGTGTTCCGTGGCCGTAGAGGTCATCTACTGTCCGGCTCCTCGTGAAGTTCTTGCTCCCCGCCAGCTTGCCAGCAAGGTCCTCGTGGTCCTGGTCAATCCCCGTGTCCAGGATGGCTATAAGGACCGAGTCACTGCCTCTGGTGAGATCCCACGCCTCAGGCGCGTCAATGTCGGCATCGTTGCCGTTGCTCAGCCCCCACTGTCTGTCGAAGTACGGGTCATTCGGCTCGCCGACGGCATAGGCCACGTGATCCAGCTCGGCGTACTCCACCAGCGGGTTGCGCGCGTAGGCAGCCACCAAGGCCAGCTCTGCCCCGGCCGGGACGCTCACCACCTCCACCCCGATCGCCGCTATCTCCTCCAGCACCCTCCCGCCAAGGGCCCGGTGAACCTCGGCCCGCTCCCCCGCCGCTGCCCCTGGCCTGAACTTCACAAGGATGCGCCCAAGGGCAAATGCGCCTGGGCGCGGCTCCGCTGCTCCCGACGGACCCACCGCCCCGACAGCGGAAACCGATCCCAGGGCCAGGGAAAGGATGAGGACAACCGCCAGCGCCCGCGCCAGTCTCGCGTTTATCTTAGCCACCTCCCTCTCATCGTGGGAAAAGGCCGCCTCGCTGCCATTGCCGTCACTCCACAGCAATGGCTCCGATGATGTCCTGCCAGCCGCACCACTGTTAAGTCATCGTAAGATAGCCATGCCGACCTGTCAAACTCCTTAACCCAGGGGGTGCATTTCAGTTTGGTGGCGGGTGGTGGGCTGTGTGCCAGAGTTCATCGAAGCGGTTGCTCATGATGGCCCTTCGGATGGGCAGCATGTGCTCTGCGCCTGGACGGCTCCACGTCATGCCCGG
>JAPWUW010000058.1 GCA_028275325.1 Anaerolineae bacterium
CGCTCGTCGATGCAGAAACGGGTTTCTTGGGTTGGCTTTACCGGCGTCACTGCTTCACCCCCGTTCGCTCATCCATCGCGAAGAATCCATTACCTACAACCACGTAGCGCCAATCCAGCGCCAGCTCAGCAAGGAGAGGCTCCGGTGGGCACCGGCGGATGACGTTCACTGCGGTATAAAGGGTGTTAAAGTGCACCGTCCCCTGTGGGCTCAGCTGCGCCAGTTGACCGAAAACCTCCCTGACGATCTGCGAGAAGGGCTTGCGGTTTGCCAGTGCAGCTCTCCACAGCCGGTCGCTCTCGGCAGGGTCGTCATCCAACATTATCATGGTCTCATCGAACTCAACCGACATGGGCATGCGCCGTATCTCAAAGGTCAACCGGTCTCCTTGAACCACCGCCACCCGCACGTATTCTCGTTGAGTGCGCCTTTTCTGCTGGTAGCGGATGCGCAGCACGTCCGGCCTGGCGGTTCGAGCCACCGTGAGCAGGGCGCCCGCAGGCACCTGGTAGCGCTCATACCATTCCGCAAGACTAGCCACGTACCGATCCTTATGCACTACCCACGCCGTGATTGCTTCATCGTTCAGCTCGTCCAGAAGCGTCACGACACTGACCCCGTCCTCTCGCTGTGGGAAAAGATGAGCCACTGCTCCAGCAAGCGGCAAAGTGCCAGCGCGCCGGTGCGGATAGGGCAGCGCGAAAGTCACCTCGCCGGATTCTCGCGCTCGGCGTTCTGGCGGTACCTCCATCGTACTGAGCTCGTCCACAACCCCCCAGATGAGCTCCAACATCTCCGTAGGCAACGCTTCTGGGCTGTAACTCACCGGCTGGTACTGCAACCGCTCCGGCTTCTGCAGAGCGTGAGATGGCACAAGGCGCCTCAGCAGCCAGAGGTGCTGCTCTCCGTCCCCGACGTCAATAAAGCGCTCGTCCTGGCTCAGGGCAAGAGCCAACGCAAAGGCATTGGCTGCTTGAGAGGGGCCCGGCAACTCGATCTGCTCCAGTATCTCCTCCGTTGTGAGAGGCCTCTGCCCCCCGCCCGTCTGGGCTGCCTGCTCCCAGGCCACGTCTATAACAGCCTCAGCCAAGTTGAGGTACCCAACATGCACCTCTGGCATCAGTGCCCTCAGGAACCAGCGCCGCCCCAGCGAGACGAAACCGAACTCCGTGTCCGCCGCGAGCGCTGCTCGAAGCGCCGCTGGCACCGAGGTGGCCAGCTGCTCGTATATGGCTGCCGGCGTCATCCCTTCTCCAGACTGAGTCGCCTGGAATTCTAGCTCGTTCAACTTATGAGGTTCTGCATACGCCGCCGCGAACTCCCGCACGGTCTCGCCCAGTTGCACCTGAATGACCTCGAAGGGTGGGTGGCCAGGCCACCGGCCGGGTCGCTTGCCCACGACGACCCCTACAGCATAATCGAGCACCGGGAAGATGACCTCCTCGTTGAGCTCGTATCTATCCGCAGGGCGATAGAAGCGGCCGCGCTCGACCAGCCGCCGAATCCGCTCCCGTTCCTCATGCACCCGGCGGTAGACAAGCGCACGGGCCAGTTCCTCGAGGTACATTGGCCGGCCCGTCTCCCTGATAAGCTCTGCTACGTACTGCAGATCGGCCCGATCCGGCCTGAACCTCTGCCAATAAGCTGGATCTTCGGTCCGCCTAACGAGCACAAAACACCCCCACCTTGAGAACACATTCAGCCAACAATTCTAACAGTGTGCACGGTTGGGCACAAAACAATCTCTGGCACCACGCTCACGCTTCGGCTTCACGGCCTCTCATGGGCCGCAAGAAGAGGCTCGTTCGCCCGAGCCCCGTTATAATATGCCTGTGCCTATAAACATCCTGCCTCCAGAAGTGGTGGAAAAGATAGCCGCAGGCGAGGTGATAGAGCGGCCGGCGTCTGTCGTCAAGGAGCTGATTGAGAACGCACTCGACGCGGGCGCACGGCGCATAGAGGTGCGCGTCCGTGCGGCTGGCCTGGCTGAGATCACTGTGAGCGACGACGGCACAGGCATTAGCGCTGGGGAAGTGCCGCTTGCGCTGAAGCGGCATGCTACGAGCAAGATACATGGCCTCGAGGATCTCCAATCCCTCTCGACACTTGGCTTTCGCGGCGAAGCCCTGGCCGCCATAGCAGCTGTGGCCACGATCTCGCTTGTGACGCGAGCCAGAGGGGAAGATGTGGCCACCAGCATCACGGCTGAGAACGGCAACATCGGCATACCCGAACCCGCGAGCAGAGACTACGGCACAACCGTCAGGGTGATGGGTTTGTTTTCCGCCATACCAGCACGGCGCAAGTTCCTGCGCCATCCTGCCACCGAGAACAAGCACATAGTGGCAACCGTTGCCGCATATGCCCTGGCCCACCATAACGTCGGTTTTTCGCTTTGGATTGACGATCGCCTGATACTGCAGACCTATGGCGCTGGGCTGCAGGATGCCGCCCGGCGGATCCTTGGGCCTGAGGTGGCCGACGAGCTGCTTCCGCTGAGTGCTGCCGGCGAGGGCATGGAGCTTTCCGGGTTTCTCAGCCCACCCCACCTGCACAGGGCTTCCGGGCGGGAGATCGAGTTCCTCGTCAACGGCCGGCGTGTGGAGGATCGGGTCCTGCTGCGAGCCGTTATGGATGCCTACAGGGCCATTTTGCCCGCCGGCCGTTACCCCATCGTCGTCCTCTTACTGGGGCTGCGCGCCGATCTCCTCGACGTAAACGTACATCCAGCGAAAGCTCAGGTGCGTTACAGCTGCCCGGACGCCGTCTACGGGCTCGTGTACAATGCGGCCCGCCAGGCCCTCTCGCGCGCCAGCCCACCCAAGGCAGAATTCCGCCCCCAACCGCGCCTGGAGTTCCAGTCGCTTGGCGCTGGTGCCCCAGTGCAGGCCGGTATGCCTCTGCTGCCCCGCGCTGATGGCAGCCTCCATAGCCTGCCGCCACTGCGCACAGTAGGCCAGATACACAGCACCTATATCGTGGCCGAAGGCCCGGATGGCCTCTACCTCGTGGATCAACACGCTGCACATGAACGCATTCTGTACGAGCGGTTCCTCAGGGAACGAGAGGCCGGTTCGCCTGCACGTCAGGCGTTGCTTGCGCCCATTCCGATCCGGGTTGGGGCCCAGCGAGCATTGGCCCTGCCCGAGCTAGCGCCGAAGCTTGCCGAACTGGGCTTCGCCCTGGAACCGTTCGGGCCTGAGACGGTCCTGCTGCGCGAGGTGCCTGCCCTTCTAGCCGAGCGCCCGGCAGCCATCGAAGAGGCATTCCTGGATGCGCTGGATGCCCTTTCAGGCCCACAGCAGGAACACTGGCTGGAGCGCACCCTGGTGCGGCTGGTATGCCATGCCGCAATTCGCGCTGGTGATGTTCTCGACCTGCCACGCATGCGGCAGCTTCTGGAAGAGCTTGAGCGCACCGAGAAGCCGCGCACCTGCCCGCACGGCCGCCCCACCATGCTGTACTGGAGTGCAGATCAAGTACAGCTGCAGTTTCGCCGCCGGTAGGGAAACCTCTCTGCTAGCAAATTGTGATGGGGGTGCCCCTCTGTTAGAATGCCGCTGTAGTGGGCCTGGTGAACCACATCTCAGGAGCGCAATAGCAGATGGTGAATGTAAGGGAGTTAGGTGAACGAATTATCAGCAACGTCGAGAGGGTGATTATTGGCAAGACCGAAGAGGTACGTCTGTGCGTCATCGCCTTGCTGTGCAAGGGGCACGTGCTCATCGAGGATGTGCCCGGGGTCGGCAAGACGATGCTGGCCAAGAGCTTGGCGCGCAGTATCGGCTGCACGTTCCGCCGCATTCAGTTCACGCCCGATATGCTTCCTTCCGACATCACGGGCGTGTCCATCTACAACCAGAAAACACAGGAGTTTGAGTTCCGTCCTGGGCCAGTCATGACCCAGATTCTCCTCACCGACGAGATCAACCGCGCCACCCCGAAAACGCAGTCGGCTCTGCTTGAGGCCATGGAGGAGCGGCAGGTAACGGTGGATGGCGTGACCTACCGCATGCCCGACCCGTTCCTTGTCCTTGCCACCCAGAACCCGATCGAGTACGAGGGTACCTTCCCGTTACCCGAGGCTCAGCTGGACCGTTTCCTCATGCGCATCAGGCTTGGCTACCCGAGCCCTCGGCAGGAAATATCGATCTTGGATTCGCAGCAGCTGCGACACCCGATCGAAGAGCTCGACAAAGTGGTAGAGGTAGAGGAGCTTCTCGAGGCTCAGGAGGCCATCCGGCACGTCTATGTGGACGACCTCATAAAGGAGTACATCATCTCCCTAGTGAGCGCCACGCGCTCGCACCCGGATATCTACCTGGGCGCAAGCCCCCGCGGGTCTCTCGCGCTGTACCGCGGTGGCCAAGCCCGTGCAGCCCTCGAAGGCCGGGATTTCGTCATCCCGGATGACATCAAAGCGCTAGCAGTCCCGATGCTCGCGCACAGGCTGATCATCAGCCCTTCGGCTCGCATCAAGAACGTCGAGCCCGCTGCGCTCGTTCAGGAGCTGCTGAACACGCTCCCGGTGCCAGGTGCAAGAGTACGGGCGGCAGGTCGGCCCACGCGTTGAAGCGGCCCACGCCCAAGGAGGCTGTTCCCGCTCATGCCACAGGCAGATCTCGTCTTGCTGCACGCACCCAGCGTCTACGATTTCCGCCGTTACTCTATCCTTTATGGACCTGTGAGCGATGTCGTGCCCTCCATGCCGATTTTCGAAATGTACCCGATCGGCTTTACGAGCCTTGCTTCCTACCTTGAAGCACATGGCTACCGCGTCCGTGTGCTCAACCTGGCACACCGAATGCTAGTGAGCAGGCGCTTCGACGCAGAGCGCGCCCTGCGTCATCTGCGCCCAAAGCTGTTCGGCATCGACCTGCACTGGTTGCCCCATGCTCATGGCGCCCTGGAAATCGCGCGCCTGTGCAAGCGCCTGCATCCGGATATCCCGATCGTTTTGGGAGGGTTCTCGGCCACTTATTTCCACGAAGAGCTAATCGAGCGGCCGGAGGTCGATTTTGTCCTGCGGGGAGATTCCACGGAGGAACCGCTCTTGCGCCTTATGAACGCACTGGCGGCTGGTCGCGGTTTCGATGAGATCCCCAATCTGTCCTGGAAGGACGAGCGAGGCGTGGCGCACGTCAACCCCCTGAGCTACGTCCCCCAAGATTTGTCGGTGTTCTCGCTCGATTACGGCTACATGATGCATGCAGCTGTCCGTTTTCGGGACTTGGCTGGCGTCTTGCCCTTCCTCGGGTGGCTGGATTACCCCATTACCGCTGCACTCACCTGCAAGGGCTGCCGCAACAGCTGCCGGACGTGCGGTGGCTCAGCCTACACTTTTCGCCGCTTCTTTGGCCGCTCAGAGCCTGCTTTTCGCACGCCGGAGCAGCTTGCGGCTGATGTCCAACAGATAGCTCGCTTCAGCAACGCCCCCGTATTCATCCTCGGCGACCTTCGCCAGGCGGGCGATGAATATGCAGAACGCTTCTTTCATGCCCTCGGCAGTGCGCGCACCCCCTTGATGCTTGAGCTATTCGAGCCAGCGCCGCGCTCTTTCTTCCAGAAGCTTGCGAGGGTTGCGCCAGGCTTCACCATGGAAATGTCGCTCGAGACGCACGAGGATAGGGTGCGCTCGGCCTTCGGCCGCCACTACACCACTCAGGAAGCCGAGCGGTGCATCGAGGACGCACTCGCTGCGGGTTGCTCCCGTTTTGACGTCTTCTTCATGGTGGGGCTGCCGGAGCAGGATGCAGCTTCCGTGCTGGGAACAGTTGAGTACTGCCGCAGCCTGCTGCGAGGGTTCGGGAATGCGGGGCGCCCCAAAGTGCTGCCGTTCCTCTCTCCCCTGGCCCCGTTTTTGGACCCGGGCAGCCCAGCCTTCGAGGAGCCCGAGCGCTACGGCTACCGGCTCTTCCACCGCACCCTGGAAGAGCACCGACGTGCCCTAGTAAGCCCTTCCTGGAAGTACGTCCTCAATTATGAGACGCGCTGGCTAAGCAGGGATGAGTTGGTGCGCGTGACTTACGACGCGGCGCTGCAGCTCAACCGCACCAAGCGTTCTTTTGGGCTGGTGCCACCTGACGTAGCTGAGGCGGTTGAGAAGCGGATCCACCAGGCGATGCGGCTCATCCGTCAAATTGACGACATCATGAGCATAAGCAACGAGCAGCGACGGCAAAGGTTGCTCGACGCGCTCAAACCTCAGGTTGACCGTGCAAACGTCTCCACGGTGTGCGAGAAAAGGGAATTAAATCTGCCTGTGGGCTGGCGGCGTATCCGCTGGGCGCAGGCGACAGCAATCGTTTGGCGGCGCCTGGTGCAGGATCTGCGCTGTGCTAAAACCTAAGCATGCGCTCTCGCTGCGCAATGGGCTCCCGCTTATCCTTTGGGCGCTGGCACTGGCTATCTCCCTCAACTCGGGCTGGGTCATCGCCTACCGTTTCCTATACCTGTTCACCCTGCTGATCATCACGAGCTTGGTTTGGAGCCAGGGCACGGTTCAGGCGATCCAAGTGGAACGCGCTGTCACAAGACAATCTCTACATGTGGGCGACACCCTCATTGAGAAGCTGACCATCCGCAATCGCAGCCCCCTGCCGCAGATGTGGGTCGCCGTGGCCGACGCATCCACATTGCCACTGCACCTCGTTCGCCAGGTCATCACTTACCTGCGGCCGCGGTCGTCCCGTCAGCTGCTTGTGCGCACGCTTTGCCTGCGCCGCGGCAGGTACCGCCTTGGCCCCGCTTTGCTAATCTCTGGCGATCCGTTCGGCATCTTCCGCGCCCAGCGAGAGGTGCCTGCAGCCAGCACGGTGGTAATCTACCCCAGGCTGTTCCGGATGCCATCATTGGATCTCGTTTCCGCGTTCGTGGAACTAGAGGCGCAGCGAGCGCGCCGTACTGCTTCCGCGGGCCCGCAAGTGACCACTGTCCGCGAGTACCTTCCAGGGGATGAGCTGAGCCGCATTCACTGGCGCTCAACAGCGAAGCACGGCAGGCTCATGTCCAAGCAATTTGAGCAGAGGCCTGCCCGTGACGTCTGGGTTGTGGCTGACATGCACCGCGCAGTGCAGGCGGGGCACCTGCTGCCGCTTGAGCCCGAAAACGGTGCTTTGTTCAGCCGCCTATCCTGGCCTCCCCTTGAGCCCTCAACCGAGGAATACGTGGTGAGCATTGCGGCTTCGGTGGTGCGCCACTTCCTCGAGCAGGATCGTCAGGTCGGCCTGGTCGCACACGCCAGCCACCGCTGCTTCTTCCCGCCGGACCGCGGCCCTCGGCAGCTCAACAGGTTGCTCGAGGCCCTGGCCACGATAAGGGCCGACGGCCGCACGCCCCTGTACCGTGTTCTCCAGCTGGAGGCCAGCAACTTCAAGCGTTTTGATATGCTCGTTGTCATTACCCCGAGCGAAGACGAGAGCTGGATAGCCGCTCTGCACGCTCTTAGCCTCCAGGGGGTCGGCATCCTTCCGTTCATAGTGGAACGCGCCACCTTCCTTGGTGCCGCTGGCTCCAGCAGCTTGGCGAATCTTCTCGCCGCCCGCCGGCTGCCGTGCTGCTTCGTACGCAACGGCCAGACCCCAGACCAGGCTTCCTGCTATATGCCAGCCTCCAGCTAAAGCTACTGCTTGACCCGGGCCCGCTTGTGCCCACACAATGCCCACACAACTCCACAAGTGAGGTCACGAAATGGCAAGGTACGTCACGGTTGCAAGCATATCGCACAGACCAGAACACCCGTACAACCAGGTCGCCGAAAGGCTGCAGGTGGCAAGGCAATACGCCGTGCGCGCGGCTCGCATGGGCGCCGACATAATCGCCTTCCCGGAGATATACCCTCACTTGGGCGCTCCGGTCGAGCGCTGGGCGGGCATCGCTGAACAGGCTGATGGCCCCACGCTCTCCTGCATGGCAGCGCTCGCGCGCGAGCTGGGCGTTTATATTATCTGGCCCCTGCTCATGCGCGAGGGGGCCAAGCTCTACAACGCATCAGTAGTTCTGGACCGTCAGGGCCAGGTGCTTGGCATATACCACAAGATGTACCCCACCATCAGCGAAATGGAAGCAGGCGTGGTCCCTGGTCGCGAGCCGGTAGTTCTGGAGACAGATTTCGGCCGCATAGGCATGGCAATATGCTTTGACCTGAACTTCCGGCCTGTCATGCAGGGGTTGGCCGAGCGCGGAGCGGAGATTGTCTTCTTCTCCTCGATGTACCGCGGCGGTTTGCAGCTGCGGGCCTGGGCTCACGAGTTCGCCTACTACATCGTGTCTGCAATCTCGTCCGAGCTTGGCCAGATCGTGGATATGAGCGGAACAGTTCTGGCGGAAGCAACCTACGAGGCCATCGCCCTCGCGCGGCTCAACCTCGATAGGCGCCTGCTGCACATGGACTACAATTGGGAGAAAATGGATGCTATACTAGCTAAATACGGCACAGGGGTGTCCTTCCAGTTCTTCACCCGGGAGGCGAAGTTCACAATCGCCAGCGAGAGGCCGGATGTGACCGTGAACGACATTATCGCTGAGTTCGGCCTGGAAGAGTTACCTGCCTATTTCACCAGAGCCACCCAGCTCCGCTCCCAGGTTCTGGCGAAGGACAGGTAGCCGCTAACGAGCCGCCTTGTCCAGCATCAAGGTCTTTCAGCACGTGGCAGGCCCTGGCGCGCTAGCGGCGGACGAGCGCCGTGCGAGCCTTTTGGCCCTGGCGCACCCCATCAGGCTATACTAGTTAGCTGTCCACCAATTGCAAGTAGCGAAAGGAGTTGGAGTTTGGCCAATACCAAGTCTGCAGCGAAGGCAGCGCGTCAGAACCTGCGACGGCGGCTTCGGAACCGTGCCATTAAGTCCGCGACGCGCACTTACCTGAAGAAGGCTCGCCTGGCGATCGAGGCTGGCGATCGCGAGGCAGCACAGGAGGCAGTTCGCCGCGCAGTTCGAGCGCTCGATAAGGCGGCGGAGAAGGGCATCATCCACAAGAACAATGCTGCCCGCAAGAAATCCCGGCTGATGCGGCGGCTGCAGCAAATCCTGGCGGCCTGAGCCGCCAGGATTTGCCCTCCGCTTGGCATCACACTGGGTCCTGCTCTGGGCTGAGGATCTGGGCCACTAGTTCCACGAGAATTTGTGGCAGATCAGCATCCGTTGCCTTGGCACGCAGGTCCGCCTGTACAGTAAGGGCCAAGCTCCGTTCGAGCTCGGCCAGCGAGAACCGGGTGGATTGGGCAGCTAACCGTCGCACTTGCCAGCTTGGCACATCCAGTTGGCGCTCCAGATCTTGGAATCTCTTCCTCTCAGCGAGCATTTCCTTCACCGCCAGCAGGTTGCGAAAATGCCTGCCGAGGAAGGCGAGCACCCCGCCCGCGCCCTCACCTTCCGTCTGCGAGAGCTCCTCTGCCAGCTTGAGCGCTCTCGCCGCCTCCTTCCCGCCCAGCGCCTCCACAAGCGCGAAAACATTCCCCTGCACCGACCGAGGCACCAGCGCCTGCACATCGCTCAGGCTGACCTTCTTGCTCGGCAACGAGTGAGTGACCAGTTTCTGGATCTCCGATTGCAGCTGGAGCGGTTCTTCACCGACCCTTGTCAGCAGTTCCACCGCCACGTTTGGGTCGGCGCTCACGCCCTCGCGTGCAAAGCGGCGAAGCACCCAAGCCACTGCATCTCTACCCCTCTCCAGCGAGAAAACCTTGGCCTCCCCCTTGGCGCTTGCAAGCTCCCATAGAGGGTGCGCGCGTGGGTCGTCCGTCCAGTCTGGCTCGACGATGACAAGTTCGGTAGTCGGCGCTAGCGAGCCTAAGGCGCCAAGCAATGCGCGCTTTGCCGCTTCGTCCAACGCGAGAAGCCGGCCACCAAGCTCACGAACCACCACAACTCTCGTTGAGCCCAGGAAAGGCGCGCTCTGGCAAGCCATAGCTAGCTCGTCGAGGTCGGCTGACGCACCTTCGAAGCGCACAACTGCACCCTGCGCCGCGCTGGGTCCGAGCTGGGATAGGAGCTCCCCCAAGGCCTCTTCCATCTGCACCAGGTCATCGCCTACGTAGAGCCGAAGCATACGCTCACTCCGGCCAGCGGAGCGGCACAAAAGTGGCAGGCACTCCGCCGACCATCCGCTGTTGGATCGAGCCAATCTGCACCCCATCACAGGGAGCTAGTGTGGTCAGCCGCTGCTGAACCAACGCTCCCAACGGTTGGGCGATCAGCACTGCCCAAAGGGAGGCCAGCAGCACCTGAGGCAGCAGCAGCCACCGCGAGCGCTGCGGCCTGGCGCTCACAGCAAAGGCAGCCAGCCCCGCTAGCAGCCCCGTGACGGCGAGGTTCGTGCCGCAGCGCGGATGGATAGCAAGCTCTGGAGCACCTCGGAGCAGGTCCATTGCTTCACGCACAGCCCGCTCAACCTCAGCAGGCTTGACGTCGCCGTACAGGTAAAAACCACTTGGTGTAGTCTGCCCCACAAGCTTCAAACTAGGCCTCTGATGAGCCAGCACATGCACGGTCGCATGTTCCAGGGCATGGTTGCGCCGCAGCCTCCTCACAAGCTTGGATAGCCCTGCCAGGCCACCAAAACGCAACGAAGATTCGAAGGCCATCAAGGTAGCCTCTCCACTGCCGCTAGAAAAAGCCTACGGCCATTCTAGCCGCTTGTGGCTCGGCTGGTAAAGTGATTCGTCACTGTGCTGCGTTCAGCTGCTGGTGCTAGAATCGCTGAGTAGCTGTGGGGTAGCTTGGGCATGGCCAGCAGTGCAGCAGGCTGCATAAGCATGTCCGATGTCTCGTTCCAATACCCAGGTGGGCCACTGGTCCTGCGCTCTATCTCGCTCAGGATCCAGCGCGGTGAGTTCGTAGCTATTGTGGGCCGCAACGGCAGCGGCAAATCCACGCTCTGCCGCCTAATGAACGGGCTGTTGCTACCCTCCTCGGGCACAGTTCTCGTCGAGGGCGTGGACACGCGCCTCCCGGGCACGGAGCTCTTTGTCCGCGCGACTGTGGCCATGGTTTTCCAAATCCCCGATAATCAAATTGTGGCCACAGTGGTTGAAGAGGATGTTGCCTTTGGGCCGGAAAACTTGGGCCTCTCGCTCCCCGAGTTGCGCGAGCGCGTGCGTGCAGCTTTGGAAGCTGTCGGCCTATGGGAAAAGCGAAGTTGGCCGCCGCACTTCCTCTCTGAGGCCGAAAAACACCGGCTCGTCCTTGCGGGAGCGCTCGCCCTGCGCCCGCGCTATCTCGTCCTGGATGAGACAACCGCTATGCTGGACCAATCTGGCCGCAACCAGGTCTTCAACATCATAAGGGAGGTGCACAAGCAGGGCACTGCCGTTGTGCTTGTGACCCACGATATGAGAGAGGCGCGAGAGGCGGAGCGAGTGATTGCGCTAGGCGCCGGCACTGTCGCCTACGATGGGCCACCCTCTGAGCTGTTTGCAGCCGCAGAGCTGCCTGAGCAGCTTGGCTTGCTGCCGCCGCCCGCCACACGGCTTGCGCGCGAGCTGCACCGGCGCATAAGTGCCATCCCACCGCACCTGCTCTGGCCGCAGGAGCTGGCCGAGGCGATCTGGAGTGCCATCGATGGCAGACGCCGTTCTTGAGGTCACCAACCTTTCTTTCACTTATCTGCCGGGGACCGAGTTCGCCACAGAGGCACTGCGTGGAGTTCAGTTCACGCTTCACAAAGGCGAGATCGTCGCCGTGGTGGGCCAGTCGGGGGCTGGCAAGAGCACTCTGCTGCAGGTATGCGCGGGCTTGCTCTGGCCCGCAGCCGGCAGCAACTTGCAAGTTTTTGGCATCGATGTGCTGCAGAACCCAAGTTCCTGGGCTAAGCTGCGCCCCCGCATAGGCGTCCTCCTGCAAAGGCCAGAGATGCAGCTAATCGAGCGCCTGGTTGGCGATGATGTGGCCTTCGCACTCCGACAGCAAGGGTTATCCGGACGCGAGCTGGCGCAACGTGTGGAGTGGGCCATGGAAGCAGTGGGCTTAGGCTTTGCCGTGTTCCGGGATCGGCGCGTGCATACCCTGAGCGGCGGCGAGCTGCGTAAGGTCGCCCTCGCCGGAACCATTGCCCCGCGTCCAGAGCTGCTTCTGTTGGATGAGCCAACTGCAGGTCTTGACCCGGTCTCCAAGCTCAATGTCCTGCGGCTCCTGGCCTCGCTGCGTGCCGCCTACGGATGCACCGTCCTCATGACTACGACGGACATGGAGGACCTCCCGGGTTTTGCCGATCGGCTGTTGCTCTTGCACAATGGCCAAGTCGTGGGCGAGGTTGCCGCAACGGAGCTCGTGTGCGCTGCTTCGCTCCTGCGGGAACATGGCCTGGACTTGCCCGAAGCAGGCCTGGTTGTGGAAGAGCTCTCCCGGCGAGGCCTTCCTGTCTCGGCCACTTCCCTGGAGCATAGCGAGCTAGCAGAGGCCATATGCAGGAGCTTGCTTTTCTCAGGCACCTGACCCTCGGGCAATACTTGCCGCGCGAGAGCTTTGTCCACCGGCTTGACCCGCGCACGAAGCTGCTTGGGCTTGGGCTACTTGCGCTGGCAGTCAGCACAAGTGCATCCTATGCGGCCAATATACTCCTG
>JAPWUW010000431.1 GCA_028275325.1 Anaerolineae bacterium
TTCACGACGTGACCTCAACCGAGCGCCGGCCGCAGGTGATGGGCCTCGTGCAGACAGTCCTGGTCGGCAGTTTTGCCTTCGTTCCTTTCGCCTACGCAGCTCTTCTGCCTGAATACGAGATCGGCCTATTCTTTCGGCTCGCCTACCTGGCCACCATTGCCGCTGCCGCCTTTTGGCTATTCTCAATCTGGCGAGAGGAGCGCGCTGTGTCTTTGCCGTCAACAGAGCAGCCACCGCAGAAACTTGGACAATCGTTGCGCCTGATATGGGCCCATCCCAGCGCCCGCCTCTACGCCCTTTTCCTGGGTCTTTCAGGGATTTTCACGTTCATGCACGACCCGGTGCTTGAGCCCTTTGGCGGCGATGTCTTTTCGCTGCCGGTCGGGCAGACCACCAGGTTCAACACCTTCTGGGGGGCTGGAGTCTTGCTGGGCATGATCGCGACTGTCTCGGCCATGAAGCGGGGCACGGCACAGAGACAGGTGATGCTTGCGACATTGGGCCTTGCCGCAAGCGCGGCGACGCTGGTCGGCCTGGCCGCCTCGTCGCTCCTGCAGGCTCTGGGTGTAGTGCGTCCCATTCTTTTTCTGTTCGGGGTGGGCAGTGGGGCCTACACTGCAGCCTTGGCGGGCCTACTCATGATCATGAGCAGAGAGGGGTGGGCAGGCAGCTACCTTGCCCTGTGGTCGGCCGTCATGTTGCTCTCTCGTGGCGCTGGCGTGGCTCTCGGGGGTATCATGCGAGACGTGTCCCTCTACCTTTCCGGCAGCTTCTCCGAGGCCTACGCTGCGGTATTTCTCGTCAACGCCGCAGGTCTGGCTGCGAGCATTGCGCTCTTGGAGCGGGCACAAGTGCAGCAGTTCGCTGCGGGCTGCGCAGACTCTTCGCAACTTTCTGAAGCCTTCCCCGAATAAGGCGCTCATCCTGCCAGGACTCAGCAGCGTCCAATTGCAGGTGACTGACTGATGTGCCTAATCCGGCGCCTGGCAGCGCACAGCGATGGCACCACTGCTCGCTCTGCGATCCCATCAACTGTCGCCGAGGCAACCCCTGGAGGCAAGCGAGCAAAAGGTTCTGTCAGGGCTTCTGGTGGGAGCCCGAATGGGCAAGTAACAAGTACCACAGCGAGCCTGTCCGGGAGGCACTGGACCCCTGCCCGGAAGAACGGCAAAGGCGGCAAGCCCAATGCCAATCCCAGGTCGAGGTGGCCGGGCGGCAGGAGGCGAACGTCCGAGGGGCGGTCTTTGCTGCCCTCGATCGTGCCTGGGCTGGCACGCCCGTCAATGCTGCTGAGAAACCGGCGCTGCGATTGGTGCGAACTGGTCCGGCGTGGCGCCCTTTTTGCGGCGGCCGCGCGGAGCTAGGTTCCCCGGGGCGAGCTGCCAAAAGCCTGCCGGGCTTGCCCTGCTGCTTCACGCCACTCTGGAGGAAAACGCTGTGCCTTGCCCCGTCCCAGCAAGCCACTGTCCCAGCTCATCGCCTGGCCAGACGAGCCTGTAGCCCCTCCTGAGCCTCCTTGCGATCTGCCTTGCAAGCTCCGCGAGCAGGTCCTCTTCACTCGGTAAGGAGAGCGTCCTGCGGCGTGGGCGGGCGCAGCCGATCCTTCCCCAGGAGAGCACAATGGTGTGGAGGCCGAAGAGGTCAAGCCCCCACTCGATGGTGTAGTGGCGCCACTCGTTTCGCTCTGGCCTGATCCTCTGGAAGCAAAGAGCACAAACTGCGCTTGTCTTGCCCATGGCATCCTTTATGATATGCGCCCTGAGACCCTTTGGGAAGGGTGAGGATGGCTGATCTTGCTGGCTTCCGGGAGTACCTGGAGTCGCTCGGGCGCGCAGAGCTCACGCTGCAGGGGTACCTGCAGGACATGCGCGACTTTGCGCGCTGGTTTGAGGGGACAAACGGGGTGCGCGCTTCGGGACGCTCCTAGCCACAGCGAGGACAGTCCTCGCTGTGGGTGCGGCTGGGCCTGCGGTGACGTCGTAGTCAGGTCGCATGCGTGGTAGCCGCTGGCTTGCGAACTCCAGGTGCAGGCAAACGCAGGTATCTCATCGTCCAAACTTGTCAGTTCTGTCCGGCTGCTGCACCTTGGGGATGGCACACAGCTCGGAGCCATCGCTTGGGAAGGAGGCGAGGTGAGCTTCATCCAGGACGCTGTGCACTCGAAGCTGCGAGCAGTTTCGGTTATGGGATTTGGGGCTGGCATGGTCCTATGGCTGGTTCTCGGCCTGCGCCCGGGCGATTCTGCGCTGTTGGTGGCTAGCTGGGGTCTTGTGGCGCTTTCTGCAGCTTGCCTTGTGTATAGCGCGCGCCATCCGCGGCAGGTGGCATGCGCGTTCATCGCGGGCCTCATCGTGATCATTACGCTTAGCGCGATACTTGCTAGCGACGCATCAGTTCTGGCCTTTCTTGTGATTCCCATAGCCCTTGCTCCACCGCTGTGCGGCATGGCCTTTGCGCTGGCGGCCGCTGCGGTGGCGGAACTTATGGTTCTGGCGGCCGGGCAGCCGGCTGCGCGCGTGCTGCTGTGGGGATTGTTCGGTTTGCAGGGCTTTGTTTCAGGTGCTGTCTGGCACCTGGAGGCCGACCTTCTCGGCCTCACCTGGAGCCGCG
>JAPWUW010000432.1 GCA_028275325.1 Anaerolineae bacterium
GACCCGCCGCTGACCACCTTGGCGACCTTCCTGTTGATGAGCGGACGGAGCTTGCCCGTGTACTTGGGGTTTGCCTTCAGGCTCACGCGCCGATCGGGCGTCCACTCCTCCAGGATGAACGGGCCGCTGGAGATGCAGGTTGCCGGGTTGGTGTTGTAGATGCCGGAGCCGTACTTCTCCAGTCCCTTGGCGCTCAGTGGCCAGGAGTAGAGCATCATGGCAGGCAGGTAGGGCGTGGGCTCTTCCGTCTCCACGACGAACTGGTACTTGTCGGCGCCCACACGCACGCCCAGTTGCTCAAGCGGCACTGACCCCTGGCAGCACTCGGTGAAGTTCTTGATCACCCCCATCCAGTACCAGGTGAAGTCGAAGGCGTGCTTGGGATCCGCAGCGTAACGGAAGGTGGCCACGTAGTCGTCGGCCGTGACCTCGTTGCCATCGGACCACATGAGGCCCTTCTCGAGATAGAAGGTCCAGGTCGTGCCGTCCTCGGAGACCTCCCAGTGTTCCGCTGTGCCTGGGGCAAGCTCGAAATCCTTGGTGAGGCGCACAAGCGGCTCCGCAAAGTGGTCGGCGAACGGCCCGCGGGCGTAGACAGCCTCGTAGAAATCCATGGCCTTCCAGCCCGTGCCAGCCTGTGTGGCTGCCCCGAGGTGGTACTGAAGCTCCTTTGGCGCGGCGTCGGGCGGGTACGGCACGCCGAAATCGCTCATCTCCACAGCAGCAGTGGGCGTTGCCGTTGGAGCAGCGGGTGTTGGTGTCGCGGCAGGAGCGGGTGTCGGTGTGGCCGCCTCGGCCGCAGTGGGGGTTGGCGGTGCTGGGGTGGCCTGAGGCGCGCAGCCGGGCAGGATGGCGCTTGCCGCCGTGGCGCCAAGCGCCCCAGCGGTGACGGTCAGGAAGCGACGGCGCGAGAAGCGGTTAGCGTTGCTGCGTGCGGACATACCTCTTCCTCCTTTCTCCACAGACTCCGCCGCTGGTGGCTGGCAACCAGCGCTCTGCAAGCTTTGCCCCACCGGCCAGCCATGCGGGGGGCCAACGGCGCTAGGCCGCTACCGTTGCATGTAAGGGTCAAGGGCATCCCGCAGGCCATCCCCGACGAAGGTGAACGCGAGCATCGTGAGGGCGATCATGACTGTCGGGATGAGCGCGAGGTGCCAGTACACCTGCACGTAGGCGCGGCTGTCGGCCACCATCTTGCCCCAGCTCGGGATCGGGTCCATGACGCCGAGCCCCAAGAACGAAAGGCCCGCCTCGCCAAAGATGGCGCCTGGTATGCCCATCATGATGTTGACGATGATTGGCCCAGCAGTGTTAGGGAGAACATGCTGGAACATCATGCGCCACTCGCTTGCGCCCAGGACTCTGGCGGCCAGCACGTACTCGCGGTTTTTGAGGGCCAGGAACTGGCCGCGCGCGAAGCGCGCCGCCCCCACCCAGCCAGTGAGGGACATGTAAATAATGAGCTTCTCCAGCCCCGCGCCCCAGATCGTGACAAGCATCACGGCCACAAGTATCGAGGGGAGGGCCGTCATGATCTCAATGACTCTGAGGAGGACGAAATCGAACCAGCCGCCGCGCCAGCCTGCCAAGGCCCCAAGCGGCAGGCCTATGGCGGTGGCAAGCAGGGGCACAGTGAAGCCGACGATCATCGAAGTGCGCGCGCCGTAGAGGATGCGGGTGAAAAAATCCCGCCCGACGGCATCCGTCCCAAGTGGGTGCTTGCGGCTGGGGAACTGGAGCACCTCAGCGAAATTGGCGTAATCGCGCGGCTGGAGGGCGAGGATATCGGCAAAGAGGGCGCAGAAGACAATCAGGGAGGCAACAACCAGCCCAGCCACAGCCAGCCTGTTGGCGAAGAAGCGCCGCGCCGCATCCGCCCAGATGCTGGTGGGCCTCTCCGCCATGGTTGCTGCTGGAGCAGCCGCTCTTGCTACAGTTGCCACAACACCTCTCCTCCCCTCTTGTGCCCTTGCACTGTCGCTGCGAGCGCGGCTTGCAGCCCTTGTCTCTTCGCTAGGCCTCCCCGGTGACGCGCACGCGCGGGTCGACAACCGTGTAAAGCACGTCGGTTAGCAGGTAAGTGAGCCCCCAGAGGACGGCGACAAGCATCATGCAAGCCATGATCATCGGGTAATCCCGCTGCAGGGCGCTGGTGGTGAAGAAGCGACCCAGCCCCGGCACTGCGAAAGCCGTCTCGATGAAGATGGAGCCCGTCAGCAGGTCCGGAATGATGGGCAAGAGGATGGTGATGAGCGGGATAAGGGCATTGCGCAGTACGTAGCGCAGGACGACGAGCTGCCTCGGGATGCCGCGCGCGTAGGCCAGCCGGACGTAGTCGGAGCGAATCACCTCGAGCATGTTGGTGCGCGTCATGCGCGCGATCACGGCCATGGGGCCGATGGAATAGGCGATGACCGGCATGATGAGGTGCTTGGGTTCCCCCCAACCGCCAGTGGGCAGCCAGCGCAGCTTGATGGAAAAGAGCATCACAAGCCACATCGCCACAACGAAGTTTGGGACGGTCATCCCGAGCGTGGCGCCAAAGGTGACCAGGTTGTCGAGCCAAGTGTTCTGCTTGAGCGCGGCA
>JAPWUW010000433.1 GCA_028275325.1 Anaerolineae bacterium
GACCTTACAGTGGGCGTCAAACTCCTGGCAAAGCAAGGGGAATGGGTGAAGGCCGGTGAGCCGCTTGCCCTCGTTTATGCCAATACAGAGCGCGCTGCCCTGGAAGCAGAGCTGATCCTGCGCTCGGCCTACAGGCTCAGCTCCGAGGCTTGCGCTGCAGCGGGCCATTCTGTGCTCTGCGTCGAGCGGTTCTAGAGCAATGCGCCCACAACGCCAATGGTTGCTCCATCCGCCAGCGCCGGAAGAGTCGTTAGCCAAGCTCGGGGTGAAGGACAAGCATATTGCCCAAGTGTTGTACAACCGTGGCGTCCGAACCGCCTCGCAAGCGGAGGAGTTCCTGAACCCTTCGTCCGGCGAGCTGGACTGCGCGTTTCTCCTGGCCGGCGCGCATGAGGCAATTGGCCTGTTGCGGTGGGCAGCGCGCCGCGGCAAGCGTGTGGTTGTCTACGGAGATTACGATGCTGATGGCCTGGCGGCAACGGCTCTGGCGTGCGAGCTTCTGGAAAGCATGGGCGCTTCAGTGCGCGCCTTTATCCCCAACCGCATCGAGTCGGGCTACGGCCTTCACAGCAAAGCGATAGGCGAACTCGCCAGTAACGCCGACGTTCTGCTCACGGTCGATTGCGGGATAACCGCTGTAGAGGAAGTGCAACTGGCGCGACAGCGCGGCCTGCTTGTGGTGGTGACGGATCACCACCTCCCTGGGGCCGAGCTCCCGCCAGCACATGCAGTGGTATGCCCGCGGCTCAGCCAGCAGCAAGCGCTTCGGCATCTAACAGGGGTGGGCACGATAGCCCTCCTGGCAAGAGGCGTGGCCGCTATAGAGGCGCGGTTCGGGCACCTCAACTCCTTGCCGAGCGAGGAAGCAGTTGCGGAGCTTGCCGCCCTCGGCACCATCGGCGATGTCGCCCCGCTGGTCGGGGAGAACAGGCGCCTAGTAGCGCTTGGCCTGCGGCGAATGCAGCAGGCACCGCGGCCAGGCATCCGCGCGCTGTTGCAGGCTGCCGGGATATCTGGCCAGGAGCTGGATGCCCACAAAGTTGCGTTCACACTAGTGCCGCGGCTGAACGCGGCAGGGCGAATAGGAAGCGCTCTGCCGGCGCTTGAGCTGTTGTTGGCAAAGGAGCTAGAGCAAGCACTGCCACTGGCAAAGGAGCTCTCTCGCCTCAACGCACGCCGCCAGGCCGAACAGGAGCGCGCCCTGCACGCCCTGAGGCAAACGCACTTGGCCGAACACCCGGTGCCGCTAGTCTTCTGGGCAAGCGAGAGCATCCGGCCAGGAGTTGCTGGCCTTGTCGCAAGCAAGGTCGTCGAGGAAACCGGGGTCTCAGCCGTGATCGTCGCACTGGTTGGCGGTGAAGCTCGCGGCTCCGTGCGCACGCCTCCGGGCTTGGATGCCATGAGGCTCCTTGCCGGGTGCGCGCAGTTGCTGCAGCGCTATGGAGGGCACACGCAGGCAGCAGGCTTTGTCTGCGCCGCGCAGGACGTCTCGCCGTTGAGGGAATGCATGTTGGCCTGGGCCGCTGAGAACTGGGGAGCAACCCTTCCCAGGCACCCTGGCATCGAAATCGACCTTGTCATGGCACCACCCGGCCCCAATGAGCCCATCTGGCAAATCTGCAGGCTGCTTGAGCCGACTGGCCCGGGCAACCCTAAGGCTGTCTTCTTCGCCGACGAGCTCCTTGTGCAAGCCAAAACACCAGTTGGCCGCGCAGCGGATCACTTGCTGCTGCGCCTCTCGGGGCCAAACGGCTGCCACGAAGCCATCGCTTTCGGCATGGGGCCTCACTGGCAGGACATCCCTCCACGGCTTAGTATAGTCTATGAGCTGGATCCAGCCGGTACCGGCGGTGAGGCTCGCCTTGTGGTCCTTGATATGGCAGATGCTTCGCTTGGCTGCAAGCCGGAACCGCTCTGCGAACCCAGTGCTCTAAAGAAGGAGGAGCCA
This sequence comes from Anaerolineae bacterium, assembly GCA_028275325.1. Taxonomy (GTDB): domain Bacteria; phylum Chloroflexota; class Anaerolineae; order DRVO01; family DRVO01; genus JAPWUW01. Next base: position 1,949 of record JAPWUW010000433.1, read on the forward strand.
TGCATACTGTGACAGTGCATTACTACGACAGCCCTGGTCCCCAGAATACAGAGGACGTGCTTGCCTGTGCTGCCAAGAGAGCAAGGGAACTGGGCATCAGACAGGTTGTGGTGGCAAGCACCCATGGCAGCACGGCCCTCAAGGCCCGCCAGGCATTCCCGGCCGAGATTCGAGTGATAGCTGTGAGCATCAGCGCGGCCTTCGACGAAGAGGGCTGGACAATGTCCGCTTCTGAGAGGGAGGCCCTGCAGAAAGCGGGCATCGAGGTCCTCACCGCGATGCATTCCCTCGGCGACGATGTGAGCGAGGCCATGGCCGGGGAAGGCTGGCCACCCAACCGCGTTGTGCGCGAAACGCTTTATCGCTTCTCGCAAGGGATGAAAGTGGCAGTAGAGGTCGCCATCATGGCAGCAGAGGCTGGCCTTCTCGATATGAACGCCGATGCAATTGCCATCGCCGGCACCGATAGCGGCGCCGACACCGCGATTGTCATCAAGCCTGCCTATGCTAGGCACTTCCGTCGGCTCAAGATCCGCGAGATCCTGGCCATGCCGAGGTCATGAGGAGCACGAAAGATGCAAAAGCTGCGCTCCTTCTGGTCGCGACTTTCGGGGCCCACAAAGGTCGGGCTGACTT
>JAPWUW010000434.1 GCA_028275325.1 Anaerolineae bacterium
AGCTGCGCCGGCCAGGGCGACCCCGGCGGCGCCCGCCAGGCGCGAGGCCTCCACAAGGGCCGAGAGCTCGCTCGGCGAGCTGCCCTGGGCGCTGGAGGCAACCACCAGGATGCGGCCAGGGCAGGCTTGCTGGGCTGCCTGCAGTGCCTGCTCCAGGCTCAGGCCATCCCCGAGCGGCACGAGCACGGTTGCCGGCCGACCGTGAAGGGCAAGCGAGCAAAACAGCTCCGGTGGCTCCCCAGCTCCGCCAAACGCAAGCTGCAGCTCAGGCCTGCTGCGGCGGGCCGCCTCAATGACCCGCTCGAGCATCACCTGCAGCTGTTCCTGCCGCCAGCGGGCCACGGCTGCTGGCTCGCCAAGCCCCGCTGCCTGATCCTGCTCCAGGGCGCCGGCGCTGTGCTCTGGGCTCGCATAGCGGGCACCGAAAAGGTGCAGCCCGTCGACCGGGTACCTGGCGACCAGATCCTGGCAGATGGCGGCAAGGTACTCCTGCACCTGCGGCCAGGCGGGGGAAGCGTAGTAGAGCCCATCCGGGCCCGGCGCCGGGCCGCTTCCGACCCACTGGAGCCAATCGGCCCCAAACCGCGCGAAAAACAGGTTGTACATGTGCTCTGGCACTGTATGCTCCGGCGGGTCGCTAGTGCCCCAGGCGGGAAGGAGCTCCACTGAGGCGTAGAGGGCGAGCCCGGCCGCGTGCGCCTTCTCCAGCGCAAGCGCCAGCGGGTCAAAGGAGAGCGCTCCACCCTCAAGGAGGAGCGTTGGGCTTGCCGGCTCCACCCCAGGCGTGTAGTAGGCATAGCCGTGGGAGCGCACCTGCAGGTAAATGGCGTTGAAGTGGGCAGCCGCCCCGAGCTCTATGAGCTCTTCCAGCCGGCCCGCACCCCCGGCCTCCCAGTCGGCGCTCGAGATGCGCAGGATGCGCGCTTCCACCTGGGAGAGCGCTGGGGCCGGGCTCGGCGTGGGCGTTGGCGGAGGGGGGCCAAGGAGCCGCGCCCCTGCGGCACGGCACTCCCCGCCGCTTGCCAGCCGGTCGAAGATCAAAAACGCGGTGGCTGGGCCGCCGCTGTGGTTCCACTCGAGCGCTGCCTTTTGCCAGCCGGGCCCGCGCACGGGCGACGACCAGATGAGATCGTCAGAATCTGGCTCCAGGCCTCCGTATGGATCCACCCCCAGCCGTGCCTGCAAGAGGCCGCCCGGCGGGCTCTCCTCCAGGAAGAAATCGGCCTCCAGCCTGTAGTGGCCTGGGGGCAGGTCGGCCACCCTCTGGCGCAAGCCAGCGATGCAGGGCTCGGGCGGGCAGCGCAAGGAGAGGTGGGGTCCCGGCCCGGCCTCAAAATGGGCCCACCCACTCGTGAGGACAAATGGCTGCCAGCCCCGCGGGATGGCCCCTTGCGCAGATTGCTCCAGCTCGAGGAAAGAGCCGTTCTGCAGCCAGTTGGCAGCATCGACGCGCGCCACTGCCGGCACAAGTAGGGGCAAAGTCGGCGTCAGGGCGGCCGGCGGCCGCTGTAGGGCGGAAGCTGCGGTGAAGAGCAGCAGAAACGTGAGCAGGGCAAGCAGCGCAAAGAGCGCCCAAGAGGCGCCCGACCTGCGTTGCCTCCTGCGCGCGTGCTCCATCCCTCCAGGGCCTGACCCCACGCTTTGCACCACGAGCCTATTGTGCACAAGCCGGGCGGGCTGCGCCACAGGGGGAAAGCGGCTGCCTTCCCGCCTCGCCGGCCGCGCCCGTCGCTGCATTGCTGGGGGCGAGTGGCCTCTAGTGATGAAAGCCACTTGCGGCATGAAGCTCGTGCCGGTATACTGCGCTCGCTCTCTCTGGCGTGCAGGCCGGTTCGGCGGTGCCTGCGCTGGCAGCAGAGACACATGACCACAAGGAGGTTGGTATGATTAGCGGCACCGTCACCCGCCGTCGATTCCTTCAGTATGCAGGTGTTGCCAGCGCGGCAGCGGCCGCCTCGGCCTGTCGCGGCGGGGCAACCCCGGCGCCAACGCAAGCGCCCGAGGCGCCAACGGCCACGCCGGCTCCACCCACGCCAACGCCAGCTCCGACGCAAGCGGCCGAGGTCCCTACAGCCACGCCTGCCCCAACTGCGGCCCCAGCTGCCAAGTACAAGGAAGCGCCGATGCTCGAGGAGCTCGTCAAGGCCGGCAAGCTGCCGCCCGTGGAGGAGCGCCTGCCCAAGGAGCCCATGGTCTTGAGCGTGCTCGAGGAAATCGGCCAGTACGGTGGCACGTGGGATACGGCCGTCACGGGCATGGCCGATATGCGCGGTGCCACCTCCTACATGCTTGAGACGTGGGTGCGCTGGAACCCCGATTGCAGCCAGTGGGAGCCAAGCGTCGCCAAGAAGGTGGAGGTCTCTGAGGATGGCACCGAGTGGACCTTCTACATGCGCGAGGGCATGAAGTGGTCCGATGGGGAGCCCTTCACGGCCGATGACATCATGTTCTGGTACGAGGATGTCATTCTAAATGATGAGCTCACGCCCTCAAAGCCCTCCTGGATGAAGACGGGCGGTGAGCTCGGGGTCGTCGAGAAGGTCGATGACTACACTGTGAAGTTCAAGTTCAGCAAGCCGCA
>JAPWUW010000435.1 GCA_028275325.1 Anaerolineae bacterium
TAGTTGCGCGCTCTCGGCTGGCAGGGGAGATTCAACTGTTCGCTGACCCCGACGGGATGGCAGCCCAGCTGGGCTCCCTGCTCGCCCCCGGCGTCGTTGTGCTTGTGAAGGGCAATGCAGCATCGCGCATGGAAAAAGCCATCAGCCTGATTGTGGCGCCGACCGAGCGGCAACGGCTCGTCAGGCAAGACGGCTACTGGGAGCGGGTGCGTCTCGTCAAGCCGGAGCGGCCGACCTGGATTGAGCTCGATACGCAGGCTCTGGCGCACAACGTGAGGGTTCTGCGCGAGCATTGCGGTGTCCCGCTCATGGCTGTTGTCAAGGGAGATGCGTATGGCCACGGGATGGTGAGGGTCGCGCGGACAGCGCTGAAACACGGGGCCGTGGCGGTTGGTGTAGCCTGCCTGAGCGAGGGGCTTGCCCTCCGGCGAGCAGGCATCGATGCGCCCATATTGGTGCTCGGCTACACGCCGGCTTGGCAGGCCCGTGAGGCGGTGCGGGCAGAGCTGCGCTGTGCAGTCTTTGCCTGGGAAGAGGCAGAGGCGCTGGCACAAGCTGCCCGGGTGCTCGGCAAGCAGGCGAAGGTGCACGTGAAGGTCGACACCGGCATGTACCGGCTGGGCCTTGCGCCTGACGCAGCCTTCGAAATGATCCAGGGCTTGGCGCGCTGCAGAGACATCATTGTCGAGGGGATCTTCACTCATTTCGCCCGCGCCGATGAGCAGGATAGGGCCGATACCTTGCGGCAGCTGGAGCTGTTCATAGGGCTCCTGGACCGGCTGCAGCGCTATGGGTTGCGGCCACCGATCGCCCATGCGGCGAACACGGCAGCGGCGCTCGCCATTCCGGAAGCCCGCCTGGACATGGTTCGCATCGGCATTGGCCTTTATGGCCTTAGTCCAGGGCCAGCGGTGGCGCTGCCCGAAGGCTGCCGGCCAGTGCTCTCGTGGAAAACAGTCGTTGTCCAAGTGAAGGATGTGCCGGCGGGGGCGTGGGTGGGGTATGGCAGGCACTTCCAGGCACCCAGGGACATGCGGATCGCAGTGCTGCCAGTGGGCTACGGCGATGGCTTCCGGCGTGCGCCTAGGAACTGGGGCGCCGTTCTCATTCGGGGTCAGAGGTGCCCAGTGGTTGGCGCCGTATCCATGGATCAGTGCATGGTGGACGTCACCCACGTTCCTGGCGTGCGCAAAGGGGACGAGGTGGTCTTGATCGGTCGCCAGGGTAGCGCTAGCATAGGCGTTGAAGAGATCGCACATAAGCTTGGGACAATCCCTTACGAGGTTGTCTCGCAAATTCTGGCCCGCGTGCCGCGCGTGAGCTGACTGGGAGGAAAGGGGTTGAACAGGAAGGAGCGGGTAGAGAGGGCAATTGCGCACCAGGAGACCGACGTGGTCCCCTGGCAGATATATCTCACAATCCCGCAGGCGCACGCGGTATGCCGCGCCGCTGGCTGTTCAGAAAACGAGCTCGACGACTGGCTCGGGAACCACCTTTTCTTTGTGGAGCCGCTTGCGGCAAATGCGTGGGTCGAGGTCAAGCCTGGGTATTGGCGGGACGAGTTTGGGGTCGTCTGGAACCGAACGGTTGACCCGGATATCGGCATCGTCTCTTACTATCCGCTCAGGGGCGCGGACCTGGCAGAATGCAGCTTTCCGGATCCGCAGAGCAGCGAGCGTTGGGAGCACTTTGAGGCTCAGTTGGAACGCCGGGGAGACCGTTACGTTGTCTGCAGTATCGGGTTCTCCTTGTTCGAGCGCGCTTGGACGCTGTATGGCATGGAGCCACTGCTGGTGGACATGATCGAAAGGCCAGCTTTCGTCGAGGCGCTGCTTGATCGCATCTGTGACTATAACGTCCAACTTGTTCAGCGTGCCTGCCAGTACGACATAGACGCCGTGTACTTCGGCGATGATTGGGGCCAACAACGTGGGCTGATCATGGGCCCCCGTTTGTGGCGGCATTTCCTGCGACCACGGCTGGAACGCATGTACGGAGCCGCTCGAGAGGCTGGCAAGCGAGTGTTTATACATTCTTGCGGTGATGTGGACGAGCTCTTCCCGCAGCTGATTGAGATTGGCGTGGATGTTTTCAACCCGTTTCAGCCAGAGGTCATGGACATATATGCTGTAAAGAAGCAATTTGGCGGTCAACTCACTTTCCTTGGCGGTATGAGCGTACAGCAGGTGCTTCCGTTTGGTACGCCGGAGCAGGTGGTAGCTGAGGCACATCGGCTGATGGAGGAAATTGGCCACGGCGGCGGGTATATCATTGCGCCATCGCATAGCATCCCGCGCGATGTGCCGCTTGAGAATGTGTTGGTCTTCATCCGCGCCGTGCGCGACGAGCAGTAGGCGCCGAGAACCAGCGCAAGGGCGGCCATGTTCTTTTCGGGGCTGAGGCGCAAGAGCGCCGGGGTTGCAGTGCCACCAACCATACGTGTCCTGATGCCAGATGGCTCCGTTGTGGTGATGGCGCTGGAGGACTACCTGAAAGGGGTGGTGCCCGTGGAAATGGGCCGAACGAGGCCTCATGAAGCCCTTAAGGCACAGGCGGTGGCCGCAAGGTCGTACGCTGCAA
>JAPWUW010000059.1 GCA_028275325.1 Anaerolineae bacterium
GTGGAAGGCGTTCCTGCCGAATGGGGGCCGTACGCAACGCGCGCTATCCTCTGGGAGGTGATCACCGCGACAGCCCTTTTGCACAGCGGCGCCGACATTGTTGTGCTCCGGCACCCTGAGAGCGTGCGCCTGGTGCGGTGGGCAATCGATGAGCTCATGAGTGGGCAGGTGTGAGGGAGGCGAGATGGCACTCTCAGGCCTTGCGATCTACAAGCTTCTGCCAAAGACCAACTGCAAGGAATGCGGGTTCCCAACTTGCCTGGCGTTTGCCATGAAGCTGGCAGCCAAGCAAGCAGAGCTTTCGGCGTGTCCGTACGTGTCGGAAGAGGCCAAGCGGGCGCTGGAAGAATCCGCTGCTCCACCGATCCGGCTTGTGCGCATCGGGGAGGGGGAACGTGCTGTCGAGGTTGGGAACGAGACTGTCGTGTTCCGGCACGAGAAGACCTTCGTGCACCCGCCGGGCATCTTCGTGCGGCTGCGGGATGACAGGCCGCCGGGGGAGATTGAGGCAGAGGCGGCGCGTGTGTGCAGCTATAGCGTGGAGCGCGTGGGCTTGCAGCTCAGATTGAGCGGTGTGGCGCTCGAGTGCGTTTCACAGGATGCCGACACGTTCGCCGCCGCTGTGGAGGCCGCACGGCGTGGCTGTGGGGAGGCACCGATGGTGCTCCTGGCAAGCTCGGCTGGGCTCCTTCAGCCTGCGCTGGGCCATGCAAGCGCGCGGCCTTTGCTTGGCGTGGCGACGGCCGCCAACTGGGAAGAGATGGCGGCCTTGGCCAAAGAGAGGGGGTGCCCGCTTGTGGTGCGAGGGGAGGGGGACCTTGGCTCTCTCGCTGAGATGGCTGGCAAGGTGAAGGCGGCGGGGGTCGAGGATATAGTTTTGGATCCAGGAGTGCGCACGCTCAGCGGGACGCTTGCGCTGCACACCGCCTTGCGAAGGCTGGCTCTGCGCCACAACCGGCGCGAAGTTGGCTACCCAATCATTGCTTTCCCCGGCGAAGTGGGCAAGGACCTCTACTGCGAGGCCATTGCGGCAGCGCAGGACATTGCCAAGTACGCTGGCGTCATCGTCCTGGATCGCTTTGATCCGGCTGCGGCATACGTCCTGCTCACACTGCGGCTCAACATCTACACAGACCCGCAGAAGCCGATCCAGGTTTCGCCTGGCCTGTACGAGATTGGCGCCGTGAAGCCCGAATCGCCACTCCTGGTCACCACTAACTTCTCGCTCACCTTCTTCTCCGTGAGCTCGGAGGTCGAAGCCAGCGGCATGCCAGCGTGGTTGCTGGTTGCTGATGCTGAGGGCCTTTCGGTGCTCACAGCGTGGGCTGCTGGGAAGTTCGATGCGGCGACCATTGCCAAGGCCGTGAAGCAGTTCGGCGTGGATGGCAAGATCGCCCACCGCAAGATCATTCTGCCCGGGTTTGTGGCTAGCCTTTCCGGAGAGCTCGAGGACGAGCTGCCTGGCTGGGAGGTGCTTGTCGGGCCGAGGGAGGCGGTGGACATCCCCAGCTTTTTGAAGACGACCTGGTCGTAGGAGCTGGCCGGGGAATAGCGGTGCTGGTGCTCCTGCCGCGCTACGTGGCGGCCAGGTATTTCTGGCTGGTTTTTTGCTGGAGCCTGGTGCTTTTGCAGGCCGCAGCGGCGAGGGCGGGCCTGGCGGGGATGCAGTTGGGGGGCAAGCCGTGGCGCGGCAGGTGGCCTCTGGTGGTGCTTGTGTCAACCAGCATTGGGGCGCCGGCCCTGTTTTTCCTCAGTACACCGGAGGTGCTTGCGCCTGGCCTGGCTGGGAGTGAGCTTCTTGCTCTGTTTGCAGCTGGTGCTGGCTGTGCCCTCTTGGTCTCGCTGGTGGGGGCGGTGCTGCCGGGCGGATTGCGCTTGCGGGTACACCAGGAGGCCTTGGCACGATGTTGTGGTGCGGCCGGGGCGCCTATTTGGGCCCTCATCGTGGCGGATCGGCCGAGTATGGCCCAGTGGGTCCCCTCCCTGCTGCGTGAGCTGAGCAAGAAGCGTGTGCGTGCCAGGTGCCTGGCCGTGAGCCCGTTTCTGCCCTGGCGCGGGCAGCTAGCGCTCCTGCAGGAGGCTTTGAAGGAGGCGGAAAGCTTCGGCGGCAAGGCGGTGGCCATCGGCTTGGGCCTCGGCTCGGCCTTTGCCCTGCGGGCTGGGCAGCTCCGGAGGGATTCGGCTGTGGCATTAGTGTGGCCCCAGTGGACGCCTGAGGACCTTCCCCGAGGCCTGGCGGCCTTTCGCTATGCTGATGCCCTTACGATCTGGAGAGGCAGGCGACACCTGGCTAGCTGGCGCGATGCTCTGGCAGCAGAGCCGGTTGGGGAGGGCCTGACGGGCCAGCTGCTTGTCTGCGTGCCTGCAGAGGTGCCAGAGCGCGAGCAGACGAGCGGCGACTGCGAGGCGCTGCGCGTGGAGGGCTCTGTGGGCGTGGTGCGCGTTTGCCGCCGCGAGGAGGTAGTCCCTAACCTGCTCGGGTGGCTTGCGAGGTTGGGGTTGGAGGGACCTGGGGGCTCGTGCGAAGATGCTGCAGGCCGTAGATGAGTGGCTCTTTAGGTTGCTCAACGGCTTGGCTGGCAAGAGCTCGGCCGACTGGCTCGCGCGAATGCTGGTGAATGACTATGTTGTCCCAACCGCACTGGCGATGCTGCTGCTGTGGCTGTGGTTTCGCAACGCAGCACCATCCGGGAGGCTGGACCGGGAGGCCGTCATCAACGCCGTGTGCGCGCAGTTCCTTGCCAACCTTGCGGTGAAGGCGCTGAACCTGGCGTACTTTCGGCCGCGGCCGTTTGACCGCTTGGGCTCAGTGACTTTGCTGTTCTATCGTCCGTGGGATTCCTCGTTTCCCAGCAACCCTGCTACTTTCGCCTTTGCTATTGCTGTGGCCATTTACTTTGGGGACAGGCGCCTGGGCCTGGGGGCGATGGCTCTTGCGGCTGCCTGGGGGCTGGCGCGCATCTACTGCGGCGTCCATTACCCGCTGGATGTGGTTGCGGGAGCGGTGCTTGGCGGGAGTGTGGCTTGGTGGCTGAGCTGCCGCTCAAGCGCGATGGAGGCCCTTCGCCGCTGGCTTCTGGACATATTGCAGAGGGGGTTCCTTGCCTGAGACAAGTGGTGAGCTCTCGCGCAGCAAATGCATAGTCGTTTTCCGCCCCAGTGGCGCGGTGGTGGAGGTTGAGCCAGGAACGCTCATCTCCGAGGCTGCCCGGCGGGCAGGCTTGCGACTAAACCTGCCTTGTGGCGGGCAAGGGCGCTGTGGCCGCTGTTTGGTCCTCGTGGAGCACGGAAACGTGAGCGCTCGGCGGACGGCGAAGTTGCCGCCAGCGCTGGAGCAGCGGGGTTACGTCCTGGCTTGCCAGGCGGTCCTCAAGGGAGATGCCGTGATCTTCCTGCCGGAGCAGGAAGAAATGGAGCGGGTTATAGCCCCGGCCGCTGCCGCAGCGGAAAAGGTGGCAAGCCCTGAGATCTTCCTCGTTGAAGCGGACCCGCTGGTTCACAAATGTTACCTTGAGCTTACACCCCCCACTCTGGAGGATAACACGTCTGACCTGGAGCGGCTGCGCAGGCACCTCAGCCTGGACTGCGGCTACGCGCCAGTGCAGGCCGACCTCAACCTGATGCGCCGGCTGGTGCAGGTGCTGCGGCGTGCGGATTGGAAGGTCACAGCCACAGTTGAGGAGCAGCAGGGGAGCGCGGGCTATCGGCTCATAGACGTTGCGCCTGGAGACCGATCAGGGCGTTGCTATGGTGTGGCAGTGGATATCGGCACGACGAGCAACGTCGTGCAGCTAGTGGACCTGCGCACTGCGCGCGTCCTTGGCACGGCTTCGACTTATAATGCCCAGATCTCCTGCGGGGAGGATGTCATCTCGCGCATCATCTACGCTCGCCAGGAGGGTGGGCTGCAGCAGTTACAGGCCCTAGTGGTCGACACGCTGAACGGGCTCATACGGCAGCTCGCTGCTGCCAACCGCATCCAGCCGACGGAGATCGTGCGCGCCACCGTGGCCGGCAACACGACCATGATCGAGCTTTTCCTGGGCATAGATCCCCAGCCGATTCGGCTTGCCCCCTACATCCCGGCCATGACGCACGTGGTTCCGGTGCGCGCCGAGGAGGTGGGGCTGCAGATCAACCCCGAAGCGACGGTAGACTGCTTGCCAATGGTCGGCGCTTATGTGGGCGGTGATATAACCGCGGGCGTACTCGCTTCCGGGATGGCGGATCAGGAAGAGCTCTCGCTTTTCATCGACATTGGCACCAACGGCGAGATGGTGCTTGGCAACCGGGAGTTCCTCATCTGCTGTGCCTGCTCTGCTGGGCCAGCGTTCGAGGGAGCCGGCGTGCAGCATGGGATGAGGGCGGCACCTGGTGCTGTCGATGGCGTCTGGATTGACAACCGCTACGAGCCAACGCTCAGGGTCATCGGCAACGTGGCACCGCGGGGTATCTGCGGCTCTGGCATGATCAGCTTGCTTGCTGAGATGTTTGCTGCGGGCATCATCGAGCGCGGAGGGCGGATCCAGAAACACCTGCCGACGCCACGGGTGCGCATGGGGGCGCACGGGGCGGAATACGTCCTCGCCTGGGCGAGCGAGGTTGGCCAGGAGCACGACCTGGTCATCACAGAGGTGGATATCGAGAACATCATTCGCACTAAGGCGGCCATATACGCTGGGATCACGGTGCTTCTGGAGAGCGTTGGCACGCGGGCGGAGGACATACAGCAGGTGTTCATCGGGGGCGCTTTTGGCCGCTACATCGATGTCGATGCCGCCATCCGGATTGGGCTTCTGCCGGACCTACCATGGGATCGGTTCCGCTTTTTGGGCAACACGTCTGTGGCGGGGGCCTACCAGTGCCTGGCCAATAAGGAAAGGCGACGCCGCGTGGATGAGATTGGCGCCATGATGACTTACCTGGAGCTCAGTGCCGATAACCGGTTCATGGAGGCTTTCACCGCGGCCATGTTCCTCCCGCATACGGATCTGTCGCGTTTTCCCTCTGTCCAGCGCCTGTTGTTGGAGCGGCAATCGGGTGCATCCTAGGAACAGGGCAGCGCTGCGCACCGGCGCAGTGCCGGTTGCGTTCGGCATTCTCGGGGCAATGCTCCTGTGGCCCCTGCCGCGCTACTTCCGCTCCGCTATTCCTGGGGATGGCTTCGATGGCTGGCAAAACCTGTGGAACCTCTGGTGGATCCGCCGGTCGCTGCTGGAGCTTGGCTGCTCTCCTTGGTTCACGCCGCTTCTGGACTATCCCAATGGGGCAAGCCTGCTCTTTCACACCCTGAACTTCCCGAACGGGCTCTTGGCCCTGCCGGTCTACGAGGCGTTGGGCCCTTATGCCGCCTATAACTTCATCGTGGTGTTCTCCTTTGCGGCCGGCGGGCTTGGCGCGGTGCTTCTTGCACTGCGGTTGCTGGGGCGCCGGGGGTACCCCGCTGCCCTGTTTGCAGGTTGCGCCTTCGCCTTCTCGCCGTTTCACATAGCGCACTTGCTCGGGCACATGCAGGTCTTTGCCTTCCAGTGGCTGCCGTGTGCCGTGCTGGGGGCGGTCTGGCTCTGGGAGGGCGCGCCTGCTCCAGAGGGCACGGCCTTGAGGCAGCAGCGGACTCGGCTCTTGCTCGGTGCGCTCTTTGGTGCGCTGGCCGCACTCGTGGACTGGTATAACTTGATTTACTTGTGCCTTTTCTGGGCGGTGTACGGCATCTGGCAGTTTTTGCACCTCGCCCGGGCGAGCTGGCGCAAGGCGTGCCGGGCAGCTGCATTTGCTGCCCTCCAGCCACTGGGCATGCTGGCCGTGTGTGCGCCGCTCCTTGTGCCCATGGTGCAGGAGGCCTTGCGCGCGGACTACATGCAGCCTGGCCAGGGTGAGGCCCTGGCTCTATCTGCGGATCTGCTTGCCTATTTTGTGCCGCAGGAGATGCACCCCCTGTGGGGGCGGTTCGCAGCCAGGCTGCTTGACTTTTGGCCAGTGAGCACGGCGGAGCGGATGATATACTTGGGCGCTGTGCCCACCGCTCTTGCCATCCTGGGCTGGCGGCGAGGCTCCTTGCGCGTGCGCCCCTTTGTGTGGGTGGCGCTCGTGTTTTTCCTGCTTTCATTGGGCCCCGCCTTGCGCATCGGCGGCAAAGTGATTGCTTTCCTGGGGCAGCCGCTGCCCATGCCCTACGCCTGGCTTGCGCGCGCCTTCCCGTGGCTTGAGATCGCGCGGTCGCTCAGCCGGTACAGCGTGATGGTGCTGCTTGCGGTAGCTCTACTGGCTGCGGCGGGGCTGAAGGCGCTTTGCCCTTCCAGAAGGCGTGCCTGGTGGGGCACGCTGCTCGCCTGCGGCCTGACGCTTTTTGAGTTCTTCCCGGCGCCCTATCCCTTTTCACCGCCTGACGTGCCTGAATGGTACCGGTCCCTTCCCCCTGGGCGCGGTGCCATCCTCAACCTGCCGGTGACCTGGGATCGGCCTCGTTACCTGCTTTACCAGATGGCTCATGGCCGACCGCTCGTGGCCGGCTACATATCGCGCCGCAACCCGCGTGCTCCGGCTGAGCTGTACCCGGGGTTGCAGCACCTGCGCTCGTTGGGGAGCGACGTACTGCCTTTACCAGATGCACCTACCTTTGCTAGTATTGCTGCGGATTTGGGGATCGAGTACGTAGTGCTGGATCACTACCAGATGGCTGGCAGGGAAAGAGAGGAGACCTTGCGCCTGGTGCGCCTGCTTTTGCCGGGCCAGCTCCTCGCCTACGAGGACGATCGCCTCGAGGTGTACCGCATTGCTCCGCCTGAGCGCCGCTCTTCGTATGTGGCGCTTTATGGCGAGTGGGGAGGTCTTGAACGCTGGGGTGAGGAGTTGCTGGGCAGGCGGGCTTATCCCAAGAGCGGGCTCCTTCTGCGGCCGGCACAGGGATGCACTCTGACCGTATCCGTGGTCTGTGATGCTGGCAGATCTGGCACGGTCTTCTCTTCGGAACGGGAGGCGATTCTGCTGCGGGAGATTGTGCCTGGGTGCGGGAAGCTTGTGGGTGTTACGTGGTCGGAGGATTGTGCAGAGGCCGCTCGTGGTTGAGCTACCTTTAGCGTACGCAAACGGCAGATGCTGCGGGGAGGAGGTTTCATGCTGCTCAGAATTGGTGAGAACATCCAGATCCTGAACAAGCGAGTGCGGGCGGCAATTGACAGCCGGGAGCCAAGCTACCTGCAGAGGCTTGCCAAGGAGCAGGTGCAGAAAGGCGCCCACATGCTTGACCTCAACGTGGGGCCGCGCAAGCGGGATGGTGCGGAGGTTTTGCCCTGGCTGATCGATACTGTTCACGCTGTTGTCGATGTGCCGCTCTCCCTGGACACGACAAACGTGGATGCGCTGCGGGCCGGCTTGCGGCGCTGCCAGGAGCTGGGCATTCGGGCCATGATCAACTCCACATCGGCGGATCCAGAAAGGCTTGAGGCGACGATGCCGCTTGCAGCCGAGTTCGGCGCGGATATCATCGCCCTGACGATGGGCAAGAACCTTCCTGCCAGTGCTGAGGAAAGGGTGGAGCTGGCGGTGAGCGTGATCCTGCCCCGGGCTGCGGAGCTTGGCATCCCGCCAGAGCGCATTTACCTCGACCCCCTGGTGCTCACGGTGAATGGCTGTCAGGAGCATGCGCCGCAGACCCTGAATGCCGTGCGCTTCCTGAAGCTCGCAAGTGACCCCCCGCCCCGCACAGTCGTCGGGCTGAGCAACGTTTCCAATGGCGTGCCAGAAGAGAACCGCAGCCTTATCAACCGGGTGTTCCTCGTGATGTTGCTTGGCGCAGGGCTGGATGCGGCTATCCTCAACCCTCTTGACGAACGGCAGAATGAGTACATCCGCATTATCGAGGAGCGGGACGGGAGCACAGGGGTGGGGCGGCTGCTGTTGGCGCTGCACGATGCTTCAGCCGCCGGGGAGAGCCTCGATGAGAGCGTTGTTGACACTTCCGACCCGGAGCAGGTGGCCATCTGGCGGACGGTTCAGGTTCTCGAAAACAGGGTGATCTACGCTCATTCTTACCTGCAGGCATAGGGGCACGTGCGCCTGAGGGTTGTTGCAGGAAGGCCCGAGAAACTGGCCTGGGTTTTTCCGGCGGGGGCGGCGCTTCTGGCGTCGCTCCCTCTTTTGGCGCACGGATTGGCAAGAACGCATGACGGCCCATTTCACCTTTTTCGGTTGCAGGCGCTGCAGGAGGCACTCCGCTGGGGGTGCCTTTACCCGCGCTGGCTGCCGGACCTCGCATTCGGGTACGGTCAGCCGGTGTTCTCGTTCTACGGGCCGGTGCTGTATTACCTTGGCGTGGGGCTGGCAGCTGCGGGCCTGGGAGCACTGGCGGCTCTCAAGGTTACGCTTGGGGCAACAAGTGCCCTGGGAGCACTAGGTGTCTATGCGCTGGCACGCAGGCATGAGTGCGGCGCCTGGGGCGCGGCCCTTGCTGGTGTGGGCTATGCGCTTTTCCCCTACCGGTTGGCCAATCTGCACGTGCGTGGCGCCTTCGCGGAGCATCTTGGCCTGGCCCTCGCTCCCTGGCTCCTCCTCTGCGCAAGCTCACTGCTGGGGCAGCGCGGCGTTGCCGTGGCGGGGGCCATGTGGGCTCTTGCCATTCTCTCCCATAGCCTGACGGCCTTCATGATGCTGCCGCTATGGGTCCTGTTTGCGGCGCTGCTACATGGGCGCAAGGCATGGCGGCGAGTGTGCGCCAGCCTGGGCTTGGGCTTGGGGCTGAGCGGCTTCCACTGGCTGCCGATGGTCTGGGAGGCGCGGCACGTGGGGCTTGGGCACACCTTCTCGACCGATGCTTGGGCGCGTTACCTCTACAGCTTGCGCCAGTCGCTCTCCTGGGGCGTGCCTTACTCGTACAGTGCAGAGCACAAGGCGCCGGCAGCCCTGGCCCTTGTCCTGATCGCCTTGCTGGTTGCGGGTGGCTGGCGTGGCTTTGAGGGGAGGCCGCGGCCTCTCTTGGCTTTTGCGGTGGTGGGCGCTTTCGCGTCCTGGTTTATGACCCTGCGAGCTTCATCCCTGCTCTGGAGGTATCTGCCCTTCCTTGGTTACCTGCAGTTCCCCTGGCGGTGGCTTGGGCCGTTTGCGCTCTGCTGGTCCCTCGCTCTGGGTGCAACTGCCAGCTTCGTGCTGCAGGGGCGCAGCCGAGCCGGGCGGCTGGCTGCGACAGTGGCTGCCCTCCTTGTGCTGGGCGCATATAGCTTGTTGCGGCTGCCAGCGCCGCAAGTGGTGCCCCTCGTGGGGGCCTCGTGGAAGGAAGCGATGTGGGCCTACGACACAGAGATCGGCCAAGCGGGCACCACCTGGACAGCTGAGTATATGCCCGTCTGGGTGAAAGTGGATCGCTCCATCTTGGGCCGTGACCCGATCGAGGCCGATGCGCCGCCCCGTGGGGCCCTGCCGGCAGGAAGCAGAGTGACCGTCTTGCGCGCCGGCCCCTGGGCCATGGAGCTGCGGGTTGACCTGCCAGCTGAGGTGCGGCTTTCCTTCCACAGCTTTCACTACCCTGGCTTCCGAGTTTGGGTCGATGGCAGGCCGGCTCAGGCCGAGCCCACAACAGCGCTTGGGCTGCTCTCGACCGTGGTACCAGCTGGGCAACACATGGTGCGGGTTGGCTGGGCAGATACGGCGCCTGCAACGGCCGGCCGTGCGCTGGCAAGCTGCGCAGGAGCTGTTGCCGGCGCCGCCCTCTTCTCCCGTCGTTCAAAGGCAGCAGGAGGGCTGGCGGGGCTGGGAGCAGGGCTTGCGCTCTGGTGCTTGGCAGGGTCCTGTGGGCAGGTGCGGGCAGTTGAGCCAGTTTGGGCAAGCTTTGAGGGGGAGCTTGCCCTGGTGGGCTGGCGCGCGCCCAGGCTTGCTCATGCTGGCGCGCAGCTGAAGGTGGAGCTGTGGTGGGTTGCCCTGCAGACGCCTGAGGAGGACTATAAGGTGTTCGTGCACCTTGTTTCTGCCGATGGGCAGCTCGTTTCTCAGAGCGATGGCGATCCAGTGGGGGGATTCACGCCAACACGCCGCATGGTGGCCGGGCAGGTGAGCTGGGAGGAAAGATGGCTGCCATTGCCAGCCCATCCCCAGGGCGGGCCGTACCGGCTCGAAGTGGGGCTGTACCGCTGGCCATCCATTGTCAACCTGGCGGTAACTGAAGGGCCGGGATCTGGTGGGGATCGTGTCACCTTGGCGCCGGTTGAGATCCGCTAGGGGTGTGCCCAGCCCCCAGTTGTTGCTGGTGGCGCTGGCGTATGTGGGCCTTGCAGCCGCCTGGAGCGTTTGCCTGCCTCTAGGGGAGGCGCCCGACGAACCCGGGCACTACAACTACGCCCGCATCGTCGCTGCAGAAGGCCGGCTGCCAGCCGCGCAGGAAGAACATGAGGCGTTTCAGCCGCCGCTCTACTATGCCATGGCGAGTGTGCTCGTCCGGCTTGGGGATGCATCTCGGCTGCCGCTCGTTGCCAACGCCGATTTCCGCCTGGATGGTCGCGGCAGCGTGAACCTGCTTCTGCACTCCCGGGAGGAGGCCTTTCCGTGGGCCGGTTGGGCCCTGGGATGGCACCTGCAACGGCTCTTGTCGCTCTCGCTGGGGCTGCTCTCGCTTTACGGCATCTACACTTGCGCCATCGCCATTGGCGCTGGGGCTGCCTGTGCCGCTATGGCGGCGGGCCTCTTCTGCCTGACGCCGCAGTTCACCATGCTGCACGGGTCGGCCACCAACGATAGCCTGGCGCTGTGCCTGGGCGTGTGGCTCTTCTGCGGGCTGCTCCGGCTGAAGCACAGGGGCTTTTCCGAGCGCAGGCTCCTCGCCCTGGGTGCAATCTGGGGGCTGGGCGTGCTTGCCAAGGCAAGCCTCCTTGCGGCCGCACCGGCAATCCTCCTTTCCGCGTGGTGGGGCTCTGGAGGGAGTTGCGCTCCCGGTGGTTCCAGGCACATCGGAAGGGCTATGACGGGAACATTGCTGGTGCTGTGCGGCGCTGGGATTGTCTGCGGCTGGTGGCTTGCCCGCAATGCGCTTGTCCACGGCGGGCCGCTTGGAGAGCAGCTCATACGGCAGACAAACGCGGTGCGCTCTGAGCCGCCAAACTGGGGAGCTGAGCTCTGGGGGCTATATCGCTCGTACTGGTTCCGGTACGTTGGGCTTGGGCTGCCGGAGTGGCTGTACCTGGCCTTGCTTGTTCCGACTCTTGGCGCACTTGGTGCCCTGTTGATCGGCGGCCTGCGAGCTCGCCAGCGCCAGGAGTTGTCCTTGCGGGCGTGTGCGCTCGGCTTGCTGTGGGTGGGGGCGTTCTTTGCGGCGTGGGTACGGTGGGCGCTTACCGTCCAGGGGACGGATCAGGCGAGGCTGCTTTACCCTGCGCTTGCGCCGCCAGTTGCGCTGGCCGCGGGTGCGACGTGCGCGCTTTTGCGGCCACACCAGGGCGCTCGCCTGGCGATGGCGAGCATTCTCCTGATCGCTGGACTCAACCTCTACGCTTTCGGCTGCAGGATGCTGCCTGCATTCGCGCCGGCGCCGCGCGTGCTGCTTGCCTCGGTGCCAGACGCAGGCAAGCCGGTGCAGTTTGGGGATGCCCTGGCTCTGCTTGCCTACCGCTTCTTACCGGAGGTCCCCGCCGGCGGCGAGCTCACGCTCGAGATGTGGTGGGAGGTGCGGCGGCCAGCGCCTCCAAACCTCCTCCTTGAACTGCGCCTCACAGCGCCGGATGGCAGCGTCCCGGCCTGGAAGCGCGGATCGCCGAGCGCCGGGCGAGATACTACCGACCGCTGGGCATCCGGTGCGGCCATCTACAGCGTGCATCGGCTTGCTGTGCCGCGCGAGTTGCCTCCCGGTTCCTACAGCTTGCAGGCTGGAGTGCTGGAGGCGGAAGGCGGGCAATGGTGGCTGCCAGATGGTATGGCTCAGCCGATTGTCACTTTGGGCACAGTCACTGTGGCTGACCAAGGGTAGCTGGTAGCTCCAACACGGCACAATCTCCGGCTGCATCCGAGCGCGGCAGGCGCTGCATCGTTATCTCGTCGTAAAGCCCCACGCGCAGAACTTTTCCGCTGAGGACGGCCGCAGATACGGGCAGCTGGTGAGCTGATGTGTAAACCTTGCCGGGCTGCCATTCGTTCGTCCCGAACGGTGCTGGGTAGGCATCCCCTTGAGAGAGAGGCTGAGGATCATCTGCCCCGGTCAGGTGGACAAAGACCTTGAGCGGCATCGGCGGAGGTGCAAGGCACTCCCAGTGCAGCACGACGTTCAGCGTACCCCCGGCAAATGTGAGGTCGTAGCCAGCCAAGCGCACTGCCCCTGCGAAAACCGCATTTGCCGGGTATTGCGGTCCGGGTGCCAAGCGGTCCCTGGAGCGCACCGAGAAGGAGTCGACCCTGGCACAGTTCTGGCGCTCATCTGGCGCGCGGCTTGTGAGGCAAATCCAGAGAACGTAAGGGCCATCTTGCAGGTCCT
>JAPWUW010000436.1 GCA_028275325.1 Anaerolineae bacterium
GTCGCTGCTGAATGACGCAGAGTGTGCGGGGTAACTCCTTCTTCCAGCCCCAACGCCCGCACATAGGCCTTGACAATCACCCAAAGCCCTTGCCGGCTCAGCCTCTCACCCCGGTGGTTCAGGAAAAGAGCCCTTTCAGCTGGATCGGCCACAAGCAGCTGTTCGCGGCCGTGGCGAATGTACTCGGCAAGCGCCTGCAGCGCCGATTGGCTCAGGCTGAGAGTCCTTTGCGCCGGCGAGCCAGCCCCGCACACGACAGTCCCCTTTGCCAGGTCGACATCACCCAAATCAAGGGAGACGAGCTCGCTCACTCTGATCCCAGTATCGTACATAAGCTCAAGGATCGCTCGATCCCGAAGACCCTTGGCTGTAGGACGCCTTCCCGCAACTTCCAAAAGCTGCGCCATCTCTTGATCCGAGAGCGTCCTGGGCAATCGCCTGGCGACAGGTGGCCCATTGAGCCCCTCAGAGGGATCAGAGCTCAGTAGCCCCTCCCGTACCAGAAAATGGCAGAAAGAGCGGACGCTGGCGAGCTTTCGCGCTACCGTGCTCGCAGCATAACCGCGCTCGCGCAGGTCCAACGCAAACGAAAGCACATCCGCTCGCCGCAGATCCTCAACCCTCTGCAAACCCTTACCGCTGAGGTGCTCACTGAACTGCGTGAGATCATTGCGATACGCCGCCACTGTGTTGCCTGAATAGCGCAATTCGTGCTGCAAGTGCTCAAGAAAGCGCTCAACTGTTTCTTTCATGGCCAGCTCCCTGCTGCCTGCTTGCCCCTTTTCTTGCGGCCGTGTGGTGGGAACGGTCAAGCGCATTTATGTGCAGGATGGGTGCCAAGCTGCCCGTGACACCATCCTGCGTGACAGATCCAGCGGCAAAAGTGTACGATAGCCCCGCGTCACCCCTCTTGAGGAGGTAGCCGTGGAACGATTCCTGATCCCAAAACTGGAGGAACGCATTGCCGAAGTGCGCAAGCACATCTACACCAGGCGGGAACCGATCTCGCCAGTCCTCTTTCGCCGCGGGTGGGAGGAAGCGGCGCTCTTGCCGACTTACCAGGAGGAGGGCTGGGAAGTCATCCGTCCAGGAGCACAGTGGGGAGAGCGCGATCTCTGTGCCCTACTGCGCTGCTGGTTCTGTGTCCCGGCTGGCTGGCGCAAGGGCGCAACGGCGTTGAGAGTGCAGCTCGCAGAGACGTTGCATGTCTCTGGCCCGGAGGCGCTCGCCTACATTGACGGTGAGCCCTGCCAAGGCGTCGACCTCTATCACGACGAGATACCCCTGGCACCGGCTTACGAGGATGGAAGACACCTCCTGGTCCTTGAGGCTCATAGCGGCACCAGGCCTATCGTGCACCGGTTCGGTGGCATAGAGCTTGTTGAAACTGACGAGGTGGCGCGCACGTTCTACTACGATGCGTGGGTGGCCCTAGAGGCAGCAAAGTTGCTCGATGCCAATAGCTGGGAGCGCGCCCAGATTCTCAACGCTCTCGATGAAGCTATCCGCCTGATTGACTTTCGAGAGCCCCTGGGCAGAGACTTCCGGCGCTCACTAGCTGTGGCCGACGCAGCCCTGCGCGCAAGCCTCTATGAGCGAGAATGGCCTGGCGAGCGGCCAGAGGTGGTTGGCGTGGGCCACGCCCACATCGATGTGGCTTGGCTGTGGACCCTTCGCCATACGCGCAAGAAGACCCTGCGCACCTTTCTCAACGTATTGCGGCTCATGGAGCGCTACCCGGAGTTCCGCTTTACGCAAAGCCAGCCGCAGCTCTACGCCTTCTGCCGGGAAGATGAACCCACCGTGTTCCAGGCCGTCAGGCAACGTGCCCAGGCCGGCCAGTGGGAGCCAACAGGTGGGCTCTGGCTTGAGGCTGACACGAACATTACTGGCGGCGAATCGCTCGTGCGCCAGGTGCTGTTCGGCAAGCGTTTCCTTCGCGACGAATTTGGGCTGGAGTGCGAGGTCGTCTGGCTCCCGGATGCCTTTGGCTACACTTGGGCACTGCCGCAGATCATGAACCGTGCCGGGCTCCGCTATTTCATGACCACAAAGATCAGCTGGAATGAGTTCAACCAATTTCCGTACGACACCTTTCTCTGGCAGGGCATAGACGGCTCGCGCGTGCTTGCTCATTTCATCACGACTCCTTCCGGTTCCTGGTTTGCCACGTACAATGGCAGGCTCACCCCAGCTGAGGTGAAGGGCACCTGGGACGCGTACAAGCAGAAGAGGCTCAACAGCAAGCTCCTCACTTCCTGCGGTTACGGGGATGGTGGAGGTGGCCCGAATGCGGAGATGCTCGAGGTGGCACGCCGGCTTGCCAACATGCCAGGGCTGCCACGCTTCCGGTGGGGAACGGCTAGAGAATACTTCTCTTCGCTGGAACCCCTGCGCAGCTGCCTGCCAGTATGGAACGGGGAGCTCTACCTTGAGTTTCATCGCGGCACCTACACCTCCCAAGGGCGCACGAAGCGCAACAATCGCAAGGCTGAGGTCCTGTACCACACAGCCGAGGCTCTTGCTGCAGCAGCGCACTGGCTGGGAGCGCCGTACCCTCAGGCCCAGTT
>JAPWUW010000437.1 GCA_028275325.1 Anaerolineae bacterium
GTGCGGGCAAAGGCTTCCAACGTGTAGCCAGTGAGCTCCCAGACAACGGCTGCCAAAGCGTCGCAGACGGCGCTGAAAACAACCGTGCTTGTTGTGGCTATTACGCGCTGAAGCTCATAGTCCTGCTCACTGCGGATAGGGAGGACGTGGTCGCAGACACGGGCCAAGCTCGATGTGGTGTCGTGGACGAACGCCACAGCGGTAACGCCGTTTGCCTTGGCAAGCTCAACGAGCTTGTTGACCTCGGCGCTCTCGCCGCCCCGCGAGAGGGCTACAAGCACATCGCCAGGGCGGAACACGCCAGCATGCCCATGCAGCCCATCGCATGGGCTGAGGAACATTGCCCGGCAACCACAGCAGTTGAGGATGTGCGCAAAGCGCTGTGCCACGCAGGCCGAAGTGCCAACCCCCGTAGTCCACACCATTCCGGGGCACTGGCCGAGCAGCAAGGCCACGGCGACAAACTCCTCACCCAGGGCCTCGCGCGCTGTTTCCAGAGCAGCAATCTCCTGATCCAGAACCTCGCGTGCTCGCGATAGAGCTTGAGCGCGATCCAATCAATTCCTCCCCTGACGGCGGCTGGCTTCGGGTCGCACGCTCCTGCCCGCACTGAACGATAAACGCTGCAAGCGTACACTCATAGTATAGGCACTCGCCGCCCTTCGGTCAAGAATAGGGCGCGAAAGTTGCGCCAAACGAAACAAAGTCGTAACATTTTGATCACCTTGGGTGGTGTCTATAGGTGGGGAGTGAGGTACCGGGCAGATGACGAGGACGACTCAGGCCAGGAGGCTGGCCATACTGGAGGCCGTGCGGGAAGCGCCCCTCGTTAGGGTAACGGACTTGAGCAGGCGTTTTGGCGTTTCGGAGGTATCAATCCGGCGGGATCTGGCCATCCTGGAAGAGATGGGCCTGCTCAGGCGCGTGCATGGAGGGGCAGTGGCTTTGCCTCCTGCATCTTTGGCGCACAGCTACGAGAGCAAGCTGCGCCGCAGGCTTGACGAGAAGCAGCGCATCGGCCATGCCGCTGCGCGGCTGATTCGGCCTGGAGATTCAGTCATCTTGGATTCGGGCACTACTGTGCTGCAGATCGCGCGGGAGATCGCGCGGTCGCTCAACTCCCTGGAGCGGGTGACGGTGATCACCGCCTCCTTCCCGGTATGTTCGGAGCTCGCGCTTGTGCGGGGCATCCAGCTCTTCGTGTTGGGTGGTGTGTATCTGCCCGAGTATCAGACGCTGGTTGGGCCGGAGACAATCGCCTGCCTGCGCAACCTCCACGCGGATAAGCTCTTCATGGGCGGCGACGGGATCACCTTCGAGCACGGCATCACGGCCGGCAACGTGCTTGAGGCCGAGGTCTCTAGAGCTATGGTCGGGGCGGCCAAAGAAGTTGTCGTGGTGGCCGATTCAAGCAAGATAGGTGCTGTTGGCTTCACTACAATCGTGCCCCTGAGCGCTGTGCACAAGCTCATCACCGACGTGAATGCTCCGCCGGAGTTCGTCGAGAAGCTGAGAGCAAGCGGTGTTGAGGTGCTGCTCGTGTAGGCGCCCTGCTGGGCGGTGGGCCAGGCTTGCCTCCCGCAGCACCCTCTGGCCTGGCGCTGAGCAGAGCCTGTAGCTGTGCCGGCGCTACTTTGGCACGGAGCCCATTCTCATGAGCCGTACGGGCTGGCTCTCTGCCGCGGCAGGCCTGGACTTTGAGCGGCGCTCGTAAGTGCGCTGCTTGTGGCGCGCGTTATCGCCGCTAGCTTCATCGCTGGGCCGGCTGCAAGGGATGGAGCTCCCCCAGGTGTCGCTTGATCTTGGCAACAGCCTCGATGAAATCATCGATGTCCTTCTCTGAGCCAAGCAGTACCTCTTGGGGGAACGCCAGCCAGCGGCTGGGAGCTGCCTCCGCGTTTGGGCAGTGGACGCGCGTGTAGTCCAGGCGTTTGCTCGTCTCAAAGCGGAAGCGCTGCTCCGCGAAGACTGGGTGTTTGTAGAGGAGCCAGCCGCCGCCGGCGGCGCAGGGGATGCCTTCGGCTCGCAGGGCCGCGGCGAAGGTGGCCACGGGAACCCCAGCAAAGGCAGCCGCGTCGTAACGGAGCCGTGGGTAGACGTAGCTCTGCCGGGTGATGCGCTCGTCCTCTGGTGGCCAGCTCAGGCCGCCCAGTTCAGCCAGGCCCTCGCCAAGCCTCTTTGCGTTGCGGTTCTTGCGCTCGAGCATTTCGCCCAACCGCTCCAGCTGCACGAGCAGCAAGGCGGCCTGAAACTCGCTCATGCGGAAATTCCACCCCTGGGCCACAAACAGGCTTCCCTGCTCCCCCAAGCCACGACCGTCGTTATGCAATGTGTAGCAGAGCTCATAGAGTGTCGCATCGTTCGTGGTGACAATTCCTCCTTCCCCGCAGGTGATCTGCTTATCCTGCTGGAAGCTGAAAGCGCTGAGCTCGGCGAAAGCAGCCACCTTTTTGCCCCGCCATTCGCTGCCATGAGCGTGGGCGGCATCTGCTACGAGCTTCAGCCCATGTCTTGCGGCGATTTCGCTGAGCCTATCCATATCTGCCGGGTAGCCGCCTAAGTG
>JAPWUW010000438.1 GCA_028275325.1 Anaerolineae bacterium
CCGTTGGCGTGCAGCCTCTTGGCGCAGACAGCAAGAACTATGAGCGCCCCCTGGATGCCAACCAGTGTGTTGTGGAAAAACACCAGGCCTATTGCAGGGATAGAGATCAGCGCAGCCAGGTCGGCTACTGGCGCCAGGTGGAGCGCACCGCCAGCAAAGTGCAAAAGCAAGATGAGCGCTGAGGCCCACGGATGCAATGGAAGGAAAGCGCCAAGAGTGGTGGCAAGGCCACGGCCACCAGTGAAACGCAGGTACAGCGACCAGCAGTGACCAAGGATAGCACCGGTGCCCGCAGCAGCTGCTGCTTCTGGGCCATGCAGCTGCGCGGCCAGAAACGTCGGGGCGGCCGCCTTCAACACGTCGGCCAGGCCGACCAGGATGCCGGCGGCGCGCCCCACGTGGTAGTAGACATTGGTGCCGCCCACGTTCCGGCTGCCGTAGCGGCGGATGTCGATTCCGCGCAGCTTGCGTGCTACAAGGTAAGCTGTCGGAACCGAGCCCAGTAAATAGCCGGCGACGCCCCAGCCTAGGATAGCCGCGATCATGCTCCCCTGCCGTCGAAGAGCCAGAGCAAGCGTACTTCGCCCTGCCCTGTTGAGAAAAGGGTTCTTGATGTTTGCATACCACACTTGGGGGCGGTTGACAACGTCCAGAGAAGCTGGTTAGAATCGAGCTGCGACTGGCTTCTCAGGACAATGCGGCAGGAGGTCAGCAAGATGAAGATCGGAATTTTCACTGTGCTTTTCCAAGATCGACCGCTGGAGCAAGCTCTTGACACTATTGCCCAAATGGGCTTGGAAGCCGTTGAATTGGGCACAGGGGGGTACCCGGGCAAGGCGCACGCGGACGCGAAGGAATTGCTTGCTGATGATTCCAAGGCCAAGGCGCTGAAACAGGCTGTGACGAGCCGTGGCCTCATTATCAGCGCGCTGAGCTGCCATGGAAACCCCGTCCACCCAGACAAGAGCTTCGCGCAAGCCTGTCAGGAAGACTTCCGGAATGCAGTTTTGCTGGCTGAGAAGCTCGAGGTTCCCGTTGTGATCACTTTCTCAGGCTGCCCCGGTGGGTCGCCAGCCGATAAGTTCCCGAACTGGGTAACTTGCCCGTGGCCGGATGACTTTCTCAAGGTGCTGCGCTATCAGTGGGAGGAAGTGTTGATCCCTTACTGGAAGAGCGAGGAGGAGTTCGCCCGCAAGCACGGTGTGAAGATCGCGCTGGAGATGCATCCAGGCATGGCTGTCTACAACCCTGAGACGGCGCTCAAGCTGCGTGCTGCCACTGGCGACACCCTGGGCGTGAATTTCGACCCGAGTCACCTCTTCTGGCAGGGGATCGACCCAATAGCAGCCGTGCGGGCGCTCGGGCCGGCAATCTTCCACGTGCATGCCAAAGACACCAAGGTCGACCATTTGAACACGGCCGTAAACGGTGTGCTCGATACGAAGCCATATGCCGACGAGATACACCGTTCCTGGCTCTTCCGCTCTGTCGGTTACGGCCATGATTACGCTTTCTGGAAAGATTTCGTTAGTAACCTGCGGCTCGTTGGCTATGACTACGTGCTGAGCATCGAGCACGAGGATTCGCTCATGTCCGCTGCAGAGGGCCTGCGCAAAGCAGTGGAATGTCTGAGGGCGTGCGTTATAAGCGAGAAGCCAGGCCAGATGTGGTGGGCTTAGGGCCAACCCGCAACAGCGCTTCCAAAAGGGGGTGAGGTCCAAGGATTGGACCTCGCCCCCTTTTTACGCGCGCTTTACGCCTCATTTACGAAGCACATACAGACTTGCCGGCGTCAGCGTCGGCTATACTGGCCGAAAAGATGAGCGTCAGACGGAGGGCCTGCCGTTGCGGTTGGTTTTGTGGGTTATGGCCGGCATTGCGTGCACCGGGCTACTCCTGGCTGCTGTGCTCCTAGGTGCGGCCGGGTTCAGGCCCAGCGCTGCGGAGATGGTGTCGCCGCAAGGCGTGGCAGTGGCGGTGGCGCCGGGGCAGGGGGCGCTTCTGCGGGAGGCATCTGGCCTTAGAGTGCGGGTGTTACCTGGCACGTTCTCCGATGGGGCGCGTGTCGAGGCCTTGCCGGCGGAGTTTCTGCCCCTGTCTCAGGCACTTATCTCAGAGGTCTGGCAGATACAGTTTGTAGGTGCCCAACCGTCTCGGCCTCTCGAGCTGACTCTGCCGCTGCGGGGCGCTCCGCCCTCAGGGCAAGAGGTCTTCGCTGTCCGTTGGGATGGAGCTCATTGGGTGAGGTTGCGAGCGAGCACGGCTGGCCCTGGGGCGGTACGGGCCCAGCTGTTGGAAGCGGGCGCCGTTGCAGTAGGGGCTGACCCCGTGACGTATCTGACCGAGGAGAAGGTTTCGCCGGCTCTTTTGAAGGTGGAGGTACCTGCTGAGGCGGCAGCTGGTGAGAGGGTGCCGGTAAGCGTTGCGGCTGCGAACCTGGGGCAGGGGGATTTGCGCGGCTTTGGGGTCTTGAGTGCGCGGCTGCTCGAAACGCGAGAGCTCGCAGTGAGCCGGCGGGTCTACACATGGGATGGAACGGATGGCCCGTTTGGG